>JANMNK010000288.1:0-7903 GCA_031373875.1 Pirellulaceae bacterium
GGCGTTTTTCGCTATGCGTTTCGACTTGTGACATCGTGTCAGTTGTTTTCCACTTGTAAAAATAGTTCAGCTATAAGTACATCAGTTTGGGGTGTCAGATTCGCGGGCAACTTTTCTCGACTGGATCGACCATTCAAACCGTCTTAAGCGACCACACACGTCCAACCAATTTGCACTCCAAAACGCTTTAGAGCTTTGGCGTTGCGAGTGCGAATTACTTGTAAATCTAGGTCCGATTTTCAAACAACTGCCGACTAATTTGCGATAAGTCACAACAACTTGGGGCTCGCAGTTCTTATTGAAGTATTTCGCTGTTATCACGCGGATCGCGAAATTTGCGGGCCGTTGCCAACGTGCGGTTTGCAATGAAGGGACAGACTGCTCATGTCCTTTTGTAACGATCGAGACGAATATTCAGACCCAACCCAGAGTCTCGGTGACCTTCGGGCGATGAAGAGCGTGCCGAATTATGCTCTTACTCATATCAGCATTGCTTAAACAAAAAACGCCACACCAAAAAGTTTGGTGCGGCGTTCTGAAGAACTTCGTAGGCCTATTTTCAATCACTACACTGGCATGCCCAGCGAGTAATCAAGGCGACAGATATCGGAAGAAGTTTCGGAATGGCTGTCCGGGCACATAGGCTGTTGGTTGACCGATAATGCCTCGTCCAAGTTGGGCGTTATAGTTTTCTTGGCCAAGCGAAAACAATGGACGGTAACCCGAGTTATTGGATGAATACAGTCCAGGCCCATAGTTGGGTGTTAACGTCGGAGGGACGTAGGCATCGCCCATTGAGCCGGCGGGCGGCGCTGCTGGAAAAACAGACGGTCCACCACAGACTGGATAGCCCGGGGCATTGTAACTTGCTGGCATCACCATGTCATAAGCGTCGTATTGGCAAGGCGCACCGGAAACGAATGGTTCGTTATTGACAAAGGCTGGCCGTTGTTGCGGCTTTGGATACTGGGGGAGATTTGCTGGGTTCGCGACGTTTGGAACCACCGTAGGACTACCGCCGACTGTTCCAGGTACAGGTTGCCCAATATTCCCGGTGACAGGAGGATAAACTGGGTTTGTTTGAGGATTCAGTGGAGTGTTTGTTCCGGGCGTTGCAAAACCGCCCGCAGGATTACCATAGGGAAGGACGGGAGCAGTCAATGCATCCTGGTAACTCGCTAGCCGAACTTGCCGACTTGTTTCCAAACTCGGTTCCGAATCACCGAGCGAAGTTGCTACACTCGCCGTTTGCAACGAAGGACGCTGCATCGACTCCAAATCCGTTGTATCGATATGCGGGGTCTTGGGAAGCCAAGAAAACTCAGGGGACAATGGTTCGACGGAGCGGCCAAGGGAACTGGGACTCGTACCGCCACGATAAACAGGTGGACTTGGCGGACTCATCTTGCTTTGTCTTGACTCCGTCGCTGTCGGAACGGCAGAATCATTGCGCTGCGATTGAACACGATTCGCTTCTTCGGCGCGTTGCTTCTGCTCGGCCAATTGGCGGAGATAGGCTAAGTTTGCTTTGATGTCCAGTTCGACGTTGGCATCGGTACGTTTACGCAAGATCGCGTTGCCGGATTCTTGAGCTAAGACGGGATGCGAAATTCCAATTGCCAGAATTGCAGCGGTGAATTGATTCGTGATTTTCATGTTCAGGTCCTGTGAAGAATTCGATGACAAGCCAGATTGGCCTGCAACAAATTTGGACACAGCTTCATGCCGTGTAGCAAAATTAAATACACCGAGATTCCCTGGCGTTTTGCCAAAATGGGATGTAGTGCGAACAAGGGTTTAACTTGCGCAAACCGCATCGCCCCATGATTAATTAGTCTAAACTCAAACTCGGCCGCAAGAGCAAAAACATCAAGGGCTTTTGCGAAGTATTTAGAGAAACTTTTGGTGCCGTACGATGTTCAAAAAATACGATAGCATTCTTGCGAATACCAGCGTGTGGTCTGCTTGTAAAGAAATGCTAATGAACGTAGGACGGGTCTCCAGTCCCGTCTGGATCCACAAAGGACGGGCCTGGAGACCCGTCCTACAGTTTTCGGACCCAAAAATTTAGCAATGAAGAAGTACTAGCAGCTCGTTACGGTAAACGTGAAGCCGCAAATTCCTGTAGCTGGTGAGCTAAGCCATGGCCGATTTTGCGTCAGCGATCAACGATGCCGCTTCCACATCAGTCGGTGCCTCGGCAATAAGTCGAACGATTGGCTCGGTATTACTGGCTCTTAGTAAAATCCAGCGATCGGGCCACGATAATTTTAGACCGTCCAGGTGACTGACTTCGTTAGCTTGCAATCGCTGATAAAGTCGATCGACTCGCTGCTGAAGATCCGCTGCGGACATCTCCATCTTGCTCTTGATCATCGACCTCTTGGGCAACTCGCTGACCAACTGACTGATGGTTTTGCCTGTACGAGTCATCAAGGCCAAGATCAGAGACATTCCTACAAAACTATCTCGAACCAATCCGACTCGAGGATCGATTGGCCCGCCGTTACCTTCACCTCCAAAGATTGCGTTCGTCGCAAGCATCAGGTCGACGACATTGGCTTCACCAACTTTGCTGTGAGCGAATTCGACGCCTGCTTGTTCTGCTAGGATTCGGTTCATGCAACTCGTTGCACAGTTGGTTACGATCGCCCCACGTCGCTCACTCAATATCTGCATCAAGCACAACGCGACAGTGTATTCTTCGCCGATGTACTTTCCCGATTCATCGAGCACAGCCAGTCGATCAGCGTCTGGATCTTGGCAAAAACCGACATCGCAACCTGTCTTAGCGACTGCATGGGAAACGTCGATCAAATTTTCGGCAAGAGGCTCGGGCGGATGAGAAAAGTTTCCGTCCGGAGATTCGCCGCCAATTTGTGTTTGGCATCCTAAATTTCCAAGTACACGTCGGCCGAGCAAACTGCCAGCGCCATGGTTGCTATCGAGGTATACGCGAAACGACTTAGCGCGAACCTTGGGAACGTCAACAATACTCAACACTAATCGTTCGTGTTCTGCATGCGGATCGGACAGCGACTGTACGTCACCTAGTTTGTCGTATGTTTTCCAGGCAGCGTCGCCTTGTCGATACGCTTGAAGCACGCGAACACCATCGTTGTTTGGCAAGACACGCCCCGCGCTACCAAACAGTTTCAAGCCATTGTATGCGGGCGGATTATGACTGGCTGAAATTTGAATCCCTCCGACAGCGTGCCGTTCGCGAACGAGTACTCCGACTGTAGGAGTTGCGGCGACGCCAGCATCGAGGACTTGGTGCCCATGGCCTATCAGCGTTGCTCGGACAGCGTCCATCAACATCATCCCGGTCGAGCGTCCATCGCGCGCCAGTACAACTGGTCCGCTAGGCAAGGATGAACAAAAAGCGGAGACATATTTCACCGCTACAAATGGCGTAAACTGGTCACCGATTATGCCACGTAAACCACTAACACTGATTATGGGTTCAGACATGTTTTCCTGATCGTTTTCGGGAGAAGTACAAAAGTGAATCGTTGAGATAATGTACAGAAGAGTTTAGTCAAAATCCGACAAGCCGAGGAGTTGATAAACTAAACGCAACCTAGATTATGGTTCATGATTCCGACAAGCCCTCGATTTCCTCGAAACAACGGTGCCCTCGATCCGTTCGTTTTCGGAATATCACCTGCTGGTTCAACGCGGCTACGGAATCTAAAATACACAGTCTCCATGCGATACTATCGCACCCAAGAACTTCCGAAAGGTCCGAACAATGACGACGACATCCACGCACACCTCGCCGAAAGAAGCACTGAAATTAGCAGAACAAGCACAGCATGCCGGTCACATTAGTTTGTCCGCTTTGGAAAACATTAAGTGCTGGCTCGATCAGTCTCGATATAGCGAATATGTGCCTGCGATTGTTGATCATATTCAACACGGTAAGTGGCGAGAACTCGATGACGCTTTCTGGACAATCATTCCGTTTGGAACCGGTGGTCGCCGAGGCAAAATGTATCCATTCGGATCGAATGCCATTAATGATCGAACGATCGGCGAAAGCGCTCAGGGGCTTGCCGACTACGTGAAAAATTTTAAAGGCGAAGGAGCTCTTTTGAGTTGCGCCATCGCATACGATACGCGTCATCGATCGCGGCACTTCGCTGAGCTTTGCTCGTCGATTATGGTAGCCAATGGTTTCCATGTCTATTTCCTTGACGACTACCGTGCGACACCCCAGTTGTCGTTCGCGGTTCGATACAAGAACTGCGATTGCGGCATCATGGTGACGGCCAGTCACAATCCACCGAGTGATAACGCAGTAAAAGTGTATTGGCAAACGGGTGGGCAAATTTTGCCCCCACACGACGAAGCAATTATCGATCGCGTGATGTCCGTCGATGCGATTCAGAAAGTAAGTTTTGCCAGTGCGATGAGCAATCGCAAAGTAGAAATTGTGACTCAAGAAGTCGATCAAGCTTATTTTGAAGAAGTAAGCAAATTTGGTTGGCCCGGCCCTCGTGACGTCAAGGTTATTTTTAGCCCCCTGCATGGAGTCGGCAGTTTTGCCGTACTACCGTTGCTTGAAAAGTGTGGCTTTAAAACGGTCAACGTCTATCCGCGACATGCCGAACCAAACGGCGACTTCCCGAATGTTCCAGGGCACGTCAGCAACCCAGAGAACAGCAAGGTCTTTGACGAGATCATCGAGTATGCCAAGCAGCAAAAAGCAGATTTGATCTTGGCGACTGACCCTGACTGCGATCGGATGGGGTGTGCGGCTCCTCTCACGCTCGATGCCGATTCCAAGTGGGCGACGCTTAACGGAAACCAACTTGGCGCGATCTTAACTGATTTTGTTTTCCAAAAACTCAAGGAATCGGGAAAACTCACACCCGAACATTACGCGATCATCACGTTGGTAACAACCAATTTGACTCGGCGCATTGCTCATGGTTACGGATCGCGGTGCGAAGGCAACATCCATGTCGGCTTCAAGTGGATCGGTGATTTGATTGACCGCTGTGGTCCCGAAAAATTTGCTTTCGGAACAGAAGAGTCGCATGGCTATTTGATTGGTACTTACGCACGCGACAAAGACGGTGCCGTCGCGTGCTTGCTCATGAGCCTTCTTGCGGCGGACCTCAAGGCGAAAGGGATGACTTTGCATCAACGCATGGACGAATTGTTGATGCAACACGGTTGTCATTCCGAAGACCTACTCAACGTCCAGATGGAAGGCAGCGAAGGCATGACCAAGATGAAGATGCTCATGTCCGCATTTCGAACTTCCCCTCCTAAAAGTCTGGGTGGAATTCCCGTTTCCTTCGTTCGCGACTATGAACTGCTTACTCGCACCGCCGTCTCGGGACAATCCGAAAAATTGGATGCGCCCAAAGGCAACATGGTTGTGCTGGACCTGGACCAAGAAGGAAATTATGTGGCTGTCCGACCGTCAGGAACGGAGCCAAAAGTCAAGTTTTACTTCTTTACCTACCTGTCACCTTCGCAGTCCAAGGATCTCGTTGCGGCAAAGAAAAAACTCGCGGAACGTATCGCGGAATTCCGTCGTGATATTCAATCCTACACGGCTTCGGTAGTCGGTTAGTTTGTTTCAATCGATGAACTAAATAACTCTACGATTTTCCACTCGATGCAATTTTCTGGAAGCCATCCAGCTAGCGCGACTTGCATCGAGCGGCTTGCTGCGTACGCCGTTATCTTTCGTTAGGACAGACGTGTCGCTGGAGTTAGAGGAAACTGCTCCGAACGATTTTCTTTTTTCACGCCTGCCATGCGTGGGCGGTTGACTGCGCACGATCCGTGTATTGGCCCGAACAGGGCCCCCATACTTAATGTTGAATATTGAGTAAGGTTGCTTTGGTTTAAATTCCAAGTTGCAAATTGTATTGGTAGTGAAGGAATCGAAGAGGGCTTGCGACGCGTAGCTTCGAATTTTCCACCAATACTGGACTTTGGCATTCGCGCAGATTCTAATGAATCGTCCCGCCATTGACGTTTGGCATTTCGCCTCACTCCTGCACGTTGATTGAATGCCCGATGACTTACTTACGCGTTCTCGCAATTGCATTGCTTTGTACTTTCGTTTCCAGATCGACAAATGTTTGCGGCCAGCTTCCGCAAGATCAGCCGCAAGGCCCAGCATTGTCACCGAACGAAGCAAAAACAACTTTTACGATTCCCAATGATCTAACTTGGACTCAGCTCTTATCTGAACCTGAAATGAGTCAACCGCTCATGACGCGGTTCGATTCAGCCGGAAGGCTTTGGGTCGTTCAATACCTGCAATATCCGGAGCCAGCCGGGTTGAAAATATTGAGCCGAGATAATTTTTGGCGGATCGTCTACGACCGAATGCCAAAACCGCCCGGCCAAGATGTACCTGGGGCAGACAAGATCAGTATCTATGAAGACAAAGACGCCGATGGCCATTACGAATTGACGAATCACTTTGTCGAAGGCCTCAATATCGCGACGTCCGTCGTGCCTACTCACGACGGTGCGTGGGTACTGAATCCACCTTACCTTCTGTTCTATCGCGATGAGAACCGTGACCTGCGTGCGGATGGCCCTCCGGAAGTCCATCTCGAGGGGTTCGGGATGGAGGACACACATTCCGTCGCAAATAGTCTTTGCCTTGGCCCGGATGGCTGGCTGTACGCCGCACAAGGCAGCACAGTCAGTGGTGCTATTCGTCCGTATGGGTCGGCCGAACCGCCGTTGAGAAGCATGGGCCAACACATTTGGAGATATCATCCAAAATTACGTCGCTATGAGATCTTTGCCGAAGGAGGCGGGAATGCCTTCGGTGTGGCATTCGACGACGAAGGACAAGTTTACTCGGGCCACAACGGTGGTGACACGCGTGGATTTCACTACATGCAGGGCGGCTATTACCGTAAGGGCTTTTCCAAGCATGGTGATCTTTCCAATCCGTATACGTTCGGTTTCATTTTGCCGATGACACACGATCCGGTTCAGCGATTCACGCATACCATGCTCATGCTCAACGGAACCGCACTCGAAGGAACTCGCCCCAACTCAATGCTTGCGGTCGATCCGCTTCACGGGACATTGGTCCAAACACAAATGGAACCGACTGGATCAACGTTTAAGACCAAGGACATAGAAACCACGGTCAAGACGGCTGACAAGTGGTTTCGACCCGTTGCTATTTCTGATGGCCCTGACGGAGCAGCCTATGTTTGCGATTGGTATGACAGCCAAGTCGCACATATCTACGCGCATGTGGGCCGCTATGATCGGGACCACGGCAGAATTTATCGGATTGCTCCCAAGCAATCTTCGGACGCTCCCTTGGCGTGGAATCCACATTTAGAAAACGCCGTGGATTCCAAGTCGCTCGAAGAACTCGTCACCCGACTAACTCATCCTTACCGTTGGCAGAGATGGCAGGCGCGACAATTGATTGCCACGCACCCTTTGCGAAAACAAGCTCGTGACCAACTGCTATCGATGGCTTTGTCCAATTCGAAATCAGCTCTTGACGCCTTGTGGACACTGCACGCTTGTGGATGGTTGGGCGACTGTATTGAATCCTCAGACTCTGAAGTGATTGACCCGGCGGCATTTATGAAACATCCTTCGCGAGACGTTCGAGCATGGGTTGTTCGGTTGGTTTGCGATGACTTTGAAGTAACCGATTCTGTGTTTCGAGCAATTTCGTCCATGATACAAACGGAAAAGGACCCACGTGTTCTGACACAGCTCGCTTGTTCCGCGCGACGATTGCCCTCCCATCAAGCGCTCGAATTGGCCTCGCAATTGCTTCATCGTCCTATCGAAACGACCGATTTATTTATCCCGCTATACATTTGGTGGGCCGTTGAAAAGCACGCAACGTCGTATGAGCAGATCGATCGATGGATTGTTGAGGATG
>JANMNK010000386.1:0-3122 GCA_031373875.1 Pirellulaceae bacterium
GAGGAAATCGGGGCGGCTGGGCAGGGGCGTGAACGATTGAGGACAATCGTTCGACAATGGAGTTGCTTGGGCACGAAGACGTCCGGAACACGATGATTTACCTGAACGTGATGAACAAGCCCGGCTTGGCCGTAAAGAGTCCGGCAGATCACTTGACGCAAAATGCGAGTTGAGGCGAGCGGCAATAAATTGTAATCGTGATCGTCATGATCGGTCGTTTGGTTGGTGTGCTGGTTTTTAGAGGAAATCGGGGCGACTGAGGCGTGGGCAGGGGCGTGAACGATTGAGGACAATCGTTATACACTGGGATACTGAACGATTTAGGAGAAGGGGCGTGAACGATTGGGGACAATCGTTCTACAATGGGGGGAATGAACGATTGGGGACAATCGTTCTACACTGTTTTTGGCTTGGGATTTTTATTCGGCGGAGTGCGAACGGGCCATAGGGCGATGATGTTTGCGGCGATAATTAGACCACCGCCGATTAGTAATGGCGAAGTCAACACTTCGTCTTGGTATACGATCCCAGTCACGAGGCTGATCCAACTAGGGAGGAATAGCGCCCAACTTGATGCGAACACGGGCTCGAGCGTATAAATGACGGACGCTTGGACGGCAGTAATATATGGCTGGTATTTGTTCATCCCGACAAAAGAGATCAACGAACAAAAAACGCCGGTTACGATTAGAAAACTAAAAAACTTAGGATCGGTTGCTATCCCGATCCAACCCTGAGCGCTCTGCTCGGGGACGATCGGGGAAACAACGAGAAACGTCAAGATGCCCAGTACGGCCAACGTGACGAACATACTTGGCGTGAATGCCACCGAGTTCATTTTGGCTTGGGTTCCGTAGTAGTCAATCAAGAGAACTTGCCCCGTAAAGAACATCGCGGCCAGCATGGTCAGGGTATCACCCAACTGCCAAGCTTGCCCTGCGTCAGTGGCAATCGAGATGCCTTGCATCGTGCAATTGACAACTCCAGTAAGCACCGCCGCACCGAATAACGCCAGAACGACTCCGACGCCAATCCCAATCGATGGCCGACGTCGCAGAACTCCCCAAGCAAACAGAGGCGCAAACACGGTCGTCAAGCTTGTCAGGAATCCGCTGCGCGATGCGGGGATCGTGGCCAACCCGACGACTTGAAGAACTAAGCCTACATACAGAAAGACTGCGATCCACGCGCCAGCGATCCATTCGGCCTTTGACGCACTTCGAAATAATCCGCTAGCCACAATCGCTAGTCCAGCCAACGCCAAGATGAATCGGAGAGCAATAATCCAAGCGGCCGATGCAACGCGCAGTGCGGTGCTGGCGGTCTCGCTGGTCGTTTGAAAATAATCATCGATTTGAAGATTCATCGACTTCATCAACGGAAACGAAAATCCCCAAACTGCATTCACGCCGATCAATGCTGCAATCGCAATCCAACGCTCACGCGCAAGTTGATGTTGCGTGGCCTTTGAGTTTTCATCCATCAACTTTTTCGATCCGTTCTATTTTCGCGACTCACTTCGACTTGGCCAACCGATTTTCAATTCGAAATCGGCTTCCCATCGTACCGTTTATGGCTCGACAGGAACAAACGACGCCAAGTGATTTGCTAACCAATTCCATCTTCGCGCCGCGTCCGGTGGCAAGGAAGCAGCCCGCGCGTAGATTTTTGGCAGAGCCGCAGGAATCCTCGGTCGATCGTCCAGCAACCGGGCATATTCAAGGAATTCGCGAGCGTGATCCGTTCCGCCCAGCAACGGTGCGGCAACTCGCTGCTGAAATGATTCTAGTTGAGCTTGGGGATTGTCCGCGCTGCCGTAGTCGCCCAATGCCAGATAGTTTAATTCCGCGCCCGTATGGAACGGTGAAACTTCGCCGAAAAGCGAAATGCCTTCGAACCCCGATGCGATGCTTCGCTGAACTAGGTTTGCCAACCAGTCCACCGCCACTTCGCCTCGATTTCCAAACCACGAAGTCGACAAATGCGACCGCATTACGTGGCGATGCCCCACACTCGAAACGCGTCCTTGTGCGGTCCATTCGGGTGCGATTTGACCTTTCTTCATAAAGTAATCCGCCACCCATTGCACAAAAACATCCTTCGGGAATTTTGCTAACTCGTCAGCGGCCCATGCGGGCATCGTGTCGCCGAACTTCGGTGGCTTGTCCGGTCCCATGTGAGGCTCGGGATGCGAATAGGTCTCGCAAACAATCCACGCATCTGGAGAGACGTCGCGAATGGCCTTCGTCGCAATTGGGTACATCAAGCCCATGTCTTCCCAAGACAGCCACGCAAACGATGTTGGCGAATGCTGCCGCCGTTCCCGGCACAGAGTGCACTGGCAAATGCCTGTGTCTCCGGTCTCCATTTGCACGCCACCCAAGGGTAAATTAGCGAACAGCCAGGTTAAGGACTCGGCGATAAAATCTTGATTCTCTTTTCGAGAAGGACAAGCTTGATAAAATCCGCGAGGCCCAGGCATACCGCGGGTCTTGATCGGCGTTTTCTTGCCGTTTGAATCCACTGTGAAGAAGAGAGGATCGCCAGCATCATCCAGGGCGCTCAGTTCAGGGAACTTTTCGAGGTGCCGTTCCAAATTGTGTTGTGAGTCCCCTTCGTAATAAACGCCGCCATACGCGTTTAGTCCGGCGCCGCATAACAGCCGAACATTTTCCCGGGCAGCCACATCACCAAGTCGCTTGGCAGATTCTAGCCCGCCGTGACAATCTCGCAACAGTCCCCAAACAACGACCGCATCGATCTTGTGCCGCCCGCACCAGCGAAGCAAAGCTGTGTAATCTTGAACAAAGGCGTCCGTGGATCGTCCGTACTCGTTGCACGAACCGTGCGTGTGTGCACCGGGACGATTCAGCGCCCACTCGGTGCTATGATCCCAGGTCCAGAACATACGCGTCTTGATCGGCGAATTTTCCGAAGGTGACGGCTGTGTCGGGTCGACGGCGAAACCAGGGCTCGACATTCCTATTACACCTGGAACGCTGCCCACCCCACATGCAGCAGCGGCTTGCATCATCTCACGCCGATTATAAATCATGACGATCATCCTCAAGTAAAAAATATTCTGCAACGAGAATTCCAAGTTCGCTTATCGAGAAACGACT
>JANMNK010000402.1:0-6460 GCA_031373875.1 Pirellulaceae bacterium
CATTTCTCCATGCGGGCATAATGTCCCGTAGCGACAAATTCCGCGCCGACCGCATCTGCATAATCAAACAGCTTTCCGAATTTGATCCAATTGTTACATTGCACGCAAGGATTCGGAGTTCGGCCGTTCTGGTATTCATCAACGAAGTAATCAACGATCCTGCGAAAATCGCTTTGCAAGTCCAACGCGTAAAAAGGGATGTCCAAAAGGTCGGCTACGCGTCGCGCGTCTGCCGCATCGGAGGCGCTACAGCAACCTTGTTTATGATCCAATCGACCTTGCAAGATAGGTAGTATAGGACTGGCGCTCGACGAGTCCGCCTTGCAAACTTCGGCGGATTCTTCGCCGTGCCGCATAAATACGCCAATAACCTCATGTCCTGCTTTGACAAGCAGGTGCGCAGCGACACTGCTGTCAACCCCGCCACTCATTGCTAAAACGACTCTTGCCATGGAAACCTATCCCTTTTGACCTTAGACTACACTATAAGGTAACTGATTTTCAAAATAGAGGGATGGCAATTCATGTCGCAGTCCATATGGCCCGGACCTGATCAAACTGGAGAATTATTGCGTGAAGCTCGCGAGGGAAATGCCGACGCAATTGGCAATTTGCTTGATCGCCACCGAGATTCGCTGCGCCGGATGATCCAGATGCGCATGGACCAAAAGCTGGCGCGCCGGATAGACGTCAGCGATATTATTCAGGATGTGCTGATCGAAGCCAATCGTCGATTAAAAGATTATCTAGAAAATCCAGCGATGCCATTCCATTTATGGATTCGGCAAATCGCGAAAGACCGAATGATCGACGCGCATCGTCGGCATCGAGTTTCCGCCAAACGGAGCATCGATCGCGAACAGCCGATGTTCAGCCCCGCCGGCGCGGACCACTCTACAATCGAACTTGCGGTACAACTGTGTGACCCAGCGCTGACCCCTGCTGCTGCGGCGACTCAAAAAGAAATCGCAGCACAAATTGAGTTAGCCGTCGGTGAACTTGACGACCATGATCGCGACATCATCTTGATGCGTCACTACGAGATGATGAGCAATCAAGATATTGCCCAAGCGTTGGACTTGACAGAGCCCGCTGCGAGCATGCGATACCTTCGTGCATTGCGTCGCTTGAGAACCATCATCGATAACAAGATCGCAGCAGGCGGGGACAGCTTGTCATGAACTCTGGGAACTTTCCCATCAAGCGGGAGTTAGGCAACGCATTGCTTTCCAAACAAGCGACCGATGATCAGGACGAACTCGACTCACAGTTAGCTTTGCTTCTCGCTGACCTAACCGATCGCATGCAACGTGGCGAACCGGTGGATTTCGGCAAAGTCTGCAAGGATCATCCGCAATTCGCGCAAGACTTGCAAATGCTATGGGGTACGGCACAAGTAGTTCACGCAGTCGGCGGCAGCCGATCTCAAGCCGACTCGCCTCCCTTGTCGGAGTTTGATTCGGGATTTAATAAGCTGACGCTGCCAGCTCAATTCGGCGAGTACGTTTTAATCGAAGAGATTGGACGGGGGGGAATGGGAATTGTCTTTCGAGCCAATCAACCGCGTTTGAACCGCGACGTTGCGATCAAGATGATTCTCAAAGATCGCTTAGCATCAGAGACCGACCGCCAACGATTCAAGGCTGAGGCCGAAGCGACCGCGCGACTTGAGCATCCAGGCATCGTCCCTGTCTACGAAGTCGGCGAAATGGATGGCTTGCCGTACTTTACGATGCAGTTGATTCGCGGTGAGACGCTTGGGTCGAAGATCGTGAACGGACCTTTGCCTCAACGCCAAGTCTGCCGCATGTTGATCGATGTTTGTCGCGCCGTTCAGTTTGCACACGATCATGGGATACTTCATCGGGATATCAAACCGTCGAATATTTTGATCGACGAACAAGATCGCGTTCGCTTGTCGGATTTTGGATTGGCCAAGATGAGCGGTCATGCTGAATCGTTGACGCACACGGGCGTCGTCGTTGGGACCCCAAGTTACATGAGCCCCGAACAAGCTTCTGGACGCGTCAAACTTGGTCCCGCGACAGACATCTACAGTATCGGCGCTGTTTTGTATCACGCCCTAACGGGCCAACCACCGTTTACTGCCAAGTCGCCAGTTGAATTGGCGTTGAAAGTGCTGGAACAAGATCCCGTCGCGCCTCGAGTACTGTCCCCGCGCATCGATCGCGACCTGGAAATGATCACCGTTCGCTGTCTTCAGAAGCCACCTGATTTACGCTACAGTACGGCGGCAGCATTGGCAGATGATTTAGAAGCGTTCATGCGGGACGAACCCGTGATGGCACGGTCGGGGCAATTCGCCCAAGTAATCGCGCGCTTCTTTCGCGAAACCCATCATGCTCCTGTCCTTGAAAACTGGGGCCTGTTGTGGATGTGGCATTCTTTGATTCTGTTGATCGCTTGTGTGTTAACCGAGATGATTCAGTGGAGTGGGACGCACCAACGTTGGCCTTATGCGGCCCTATGGACCGTTGGTTTGAGCGCTTGGGCAATCGTGTTTTGGATGTTGCGGAGACGAATGGGGCCTGTAACTTTCGTCGAGCGACAGATCGCGCATGTTTGGGGAGCTAGTTTGATTGCGATCATCCTGTTGACGCCACTCGAATGGTGGCTCGAACTTGAACCGCTAACGCTGTCACCGTTGCTGGCTATCATCAGCGGCATGGTGTTCTTGATCAAAGCTGGAATTCTGTCGGGCGTGTTCTATTTCCAATCGGCAGCACTGTTCGCTTCGACAATTCCCATGGCCGTCTTTCCCCAAGTATCGCACCTAATTTTTGGCGTGGTTGCCGCCATCTGCTTCTTTGTTCCCGGCCTAAAATATTACCGTCAACGCAACCGCCAACTGCTCTAAGCCACCTGCTCTAAGCCACCTGCTCAAATCCAACTGACCCGATCATTTGTTCCAGTAGTAACTCTTGGAGCGTGCATCTGGGACGACGTATCTCAAAAAGTACTGATTGAATTCGAATGGCGTCGTCGTATTCCATTGAAACCAGCCGATCCCCAAACGCTCCATCGATTGAATGCCCAGCCAGTCGCCATCCAGTCCTCGAGCGTCCGGGTCAACAGAACCGACCACGATGCCTTGCGGAAAATTCTGCTCTGTCATTCAGGATAGCAAATTCCCGGCCTAAGTCCTGAAGCGGTTGGCTCGATAGGCTAAGTGGCGGACCGGGGTTGTAGGGATGAACAGCGATTGATGCATTGGCGAAATTAACTCCCATTCGACGCAATCGGCGAGCTACATCGAGGACGGTTGCAGTCTGAAACGAATAAAACTTCGCGAACGAACACAAGTGTGCTACTTGAGAAACTCCCGCCAACGAATCGTCCGATCAACGGATGGCGTGCCAACCCATTCGCCGTACAATCAAGCAACCGAAATCGAATCTTCCAGTAACGATAGAATTGTAGGCGGATTCGGAATGCGGAATTGCACCACGATTAACTATGATCTGGAATCGTTCGTCCGAAGAACGGGGGCTGTGGAAATGGGAGTTTGAACTCGCACAATCTCTGGACTTACCAGATAATTGGTTTTCCCCAGAAGGTCATATTCTTGGATAATGTGAGTTCAATCGGAAACCGAATTAGAATCGCTGGCCCCGACCGACCAATAACGTCTCGTAAAATTTTGTCCTCGAATTGCCGCTTCAAAACAATAGACAAAGCTCAACATGGATTGATTCACCCGGATCGGAAGTCACTGCGACTAGGAGAGTAAAGAATGGGACTGTTATCCAAACGAAAACAAGTCAAGCACTACATACTGGCTATAACGTTGACGGGTTTTATTTCTTGCTTGTCAGCCAAATCACACGCCGCCGAACCGGACGTCAATTTCAGCGAACATATTGCGTCGATTATTTTTGACAATTGCTCATCGTGCCATCACGAAGGGCAAGCGGGCCCGTTTGCATTAATGTCCTATGCCGACGCGCAGCGACATGCGGAAACGATTCGTGCCGTTGTAACCGAACGCTATATGCCTCCCTGGAAACCGAACGACACAGGCATCGCGTTTGCGAATCATCGCCAGCTCAGCCAAGAGCAAATTGACCTCATCACGCAATGGGTCGAAAACGGCTGTCCTCAAGGTGACCCGAACAAATGCCCGACCCCTCCAATGTTCGTCGATGGTTGGAGTTTGGGAACGCCCGATTTAGTCGTCAAAATGGTGCAGCCCTTTCGCGTGCCCGCAAGTGGACCCGATATCTATCGCTCCTTTGTCCTGCCTTTGAACTTGCCGGATGACAAATGGGTAAAAGCCCTGGAGCTGCGCCCTACAGCTCGTGGTGCGGTTCATCACGCTTTATTTTTTATCGCCGATTCGAAACAGATTAGAAACCGAAAGGAACGCGATGGACAAACGGGGCTCAAGGGCATGAACTTCTTGCGAGGAAGCGAATTTCTCGAGCAAGCCCCCGATCGATTATCGCGGGGATTGGGTGGATTTGTACCAGGCGCTGGTCCCTCGCCATTGCCTGGTGATCTTGCGAGATTTTTACCCAAGGGAACCGACATCATCATGCAAACGCATTTCCATCCGTCCGGAAAACCCGAGGTCGAACAAGCGGAACTCGCATTGTATTTCTCAAACCAAGTCCCTTCGCACATGATCGTGCCACTGCAAATGCCGCCGCTGTTTGGTATCGGGGCGGGCATCGACGTGCCGGCTGGCGAAGCGAATTTTACGATTTCCGATACGTTGACTTTGCCAATCGATGTTCGCGGAGTCGAAATCGGTGGCCATGCCGACTACATTTGCCGCGAAATGCTGATGGTTGCTAAACTTCGCAATGGGAAACAAATGGAATTGCTTCGAATCGACGACTGGGATTTAGACTGGCAAGATCAGTATCAGTTTTCTGTTCCCGTGGATTTGCCCAAAGAGACTGAAATTTCGGCAACGATTGTTTACGACAACTCCTCGGACAATCCCGAGAATCCTTTCTCTCCGCCACAGAGGATTTCTTGGGGCCGCGAGTCCAACGACGAGATGGGGTCCATAACGTTGCAAGTAATTGCGGCTGACGAAGCCGACCGCCCGCAGCTTGAGCGGCTTGTCACTCAACGAACTCGAGAGAGCATTCAAAAGCGCGTTCAAAACCAATCTGCGGGATTGTCTGCCTTGGGTGGGGGCGCGATCGGACGCGGAGGGCTGTTAAAAATCCTTGATCGCAATGCAGACGGTAAACTGCAAAGCCAAGAAATACCGGAACGCTTTCGCGATCGGTTGCTAGATTTTCTTGACGAAAATAGTGACGATGTACTCGACGAAGGCGAACTCGCCAAGGGCCGAAAATCGCTCGATCGGATTCTTGACCGAAAAGATGAAAGTGATGGTTCGAAACTATGAGTCGATTTTCACTAGCACTTGCTCAAGTAGCAATCTGCCTGATCGCATCCCCTGCGTTCGCTGAATACGATCCTTTGACGTTGCCGAAAATCGGGGAACTCAAATCCATCGAACTGTCAGTTGTCGATAGCAAGCGCAATCGCGAGATTCCGATCCGAGTTTACCTGCCCACGGATTTGAAGCCGTCGCCTTGCGTGTTCTTTAGCCACGGATTGGGAGGTTCGCGCGATGGAAATAAATTCCTTGGCGATCATTTGGCGTTGCGCGGATACGTGGCCGTATTTCTCCAACATCCAGGGAGCGACGATACCGTTTGGAAAGATACTCCGCTCCGCGAGCGCATGAAGGCGATGCAAGAGGCGGCTTCGCCTCAGAATATGTTAGCGCGCTGTGAAGACGTTCGCGATGTTCTTGATCAACTGGAAGTTTGGAACAAACAAGCAGACCATCCATTGGCTGAGCGAATAGACCTTGAACATGTCGGCATGTCGGGACATTCGTTCGGTGCTGTGACCACTCAAGCCGTCAGTGGACAGTCATTTCCACTTATCGGTAAACGTCACACCGACAAACGCATCGACGCAGCGATTGCGTACAGCCCAGGTGCTCCTCAACGCGGTTCGCCTGCAAATGCGTTTGGATCGGTTGATATTCCTTGGCTTTTAATGACCGGCACAAAAGATATTTCGCCCATCGGAGGTCAGACCATGGAATCCCGTTTGGCAGTTTACCCGAATCTTCCAAAGTCGATCGCTCGTTATGAGCTGGTCCTTTACAACGCAGAACACTCTGTCTTTTCCGATCGTTCGCTACCCGGCGACAAAGAAAAACGAAACCCAAACCACCACCGCGCGATCCTTGCACTATCAACCGCTTTTTGGGACACGCATCTCTGCAACAACCAAGAAGCCCTTAATTGGCTAACCGGAGATGACGCGAAAAAAGTCCTCGAAGAAAAGGATCGTTGGCAATATGAACTCGCAGAGAAGTGAGAAGTTTGCAGGCTTGAGGCTTGAGGCTTGAGGCTTGAGGCTTGAGGCTTGAGGCTTGAGGCTTGAGGCTTGAGGCTTGAGG
>JANMNK010000442.1:0-2022 GCA_031373875.1 Pirellulaceae bacterium
TTTAACTAATCGAAATCGTCTCCATTCCAACAGGGTCAGCGGCGAAATTCTCATACGAAATTGCTCTGCTCAGATGCGAAAGAACGGTAAAGAACGCAACAGCAGTGCAAAACCTGTTAATAAATTTCGGCTTCATATACGTGAAGCGAGTAGCCCGTTTTCGGAAAATGAACTTCAAGAACACTACAATGTCATGTTTGGTTGAAAATTAGCATTGGAATTCTTGACGCCATAAGGTGTATTCGAACCGTGTAAAGTTGCAGTATTCTGAGTGGTTTCGGGCAAAGTCTGATCGCAACCGACCGCCACTTGCAGCGGGTTTAGTGAAATGAGTTGCGCCGTTATACTGCAAAGCACACTGAACCTTCTGGATCTATAAGGCACTCATGGAAGCTTTTGATTTTCAACACCGAACACGCGTCGTCTATGGCGTGGGCAAAATTCGTGAACTGGGGCGTTTTGCAAGTGACTTGGGGTGCAAACGCGCTTTGATTGTCAGCGACCCGGGAGTGGTTGCCGCTGGACATTTTGCCAACGGGATGCAATCCGTCCTTCACGCGGGACTTTCCGTCGAGTCCTTTCATGATCTCAATGAAAATCCAACCACAATTGACATTGGACACGGTTTGGCAGCGGCAAAATCTTTCAAGCCAGATTTGATTATCGGGTTGGGTGGTGGCAGTTCGATGGATTGTGCCAAAGGCATTAATTTCCTCTACAGTTGCGGTGGAAGAGTTCAGGATTATTGGGGAGTCGGGAAAGCGACTCACGATTTGTTGCCCATGATCGCGGTCCCAACAACGGCTGGCACCGGCAGCGAAGCCCAGTCGTTTGCGTTGATCACTGATGCAGATACTAAAGTAAAAATGGCTTGCGGTGATCCTAGGGCTGCTTTCCGAATCGCCATTCTAGACCCTGAATTGACTTTAACCCAACCTATGCGCGTTTCGTCGCTCACCGGACTCGATGCCATCTCTCACGCGCTCGAATCGTACGTCACCAAGCGACGGAATGAGTTATCGCTTTGCTATTCCCGAGAAGCATGGCGACTGTTGAGCTATGGACTACCGCGGGTATTCCATAACGGCAAGGACTTAGCCGCGCGAGGTAAAATGCAGTTAGGTGCATTCTTCGCTGGTCTTGCGATTGAGACATCGATGCTGGGCGCAGCACATGCGTTGGCGAATCCACTCACAGCCCGTTACTCTACCGTACACGGACAGGCAGTTGCGTTGATGTTGCCCCACGTCGTTCGCTTTAACGGCGATTCAGTATCAAACTGGTATGATGAGTTGTGGCAAATTACTGAATCCAAAGAAATAGCTTTGGAAAGCGGCGAGAAAGCCGATTCCGCCAGTCGCTTGGCAGAATTCGTACGGCAATTGACGTTACAGTCGGGGCTAGCGACTCGTTTGCGGGATTTAAATATCCAGCACGATATGCTTGTTCAACTGGCTCGCGATGCTACAAAGCAATGGACGGCGCAATTCAACCCTCGAGAAATCACCGAAGAAGTCGCTGTCAAATTATACGAAGCAGCGTGGTGATTTCTGGCTTGATCTATTTCCAACAACGCAGGTACGACTGTGCCGCTTTACCAGTAGGGTCACATACGATCTCGGTCCTACTGAATCCAATGGACTTACATAGTTCCTTGAGGTAATCCGCTGTGTAAGCAACGGCGGCTTCAGGATACTCCTTCGATTCAACGTAGGCCGGACCAATCTGGTATTGGAAGTTCCACCGAGAACCGAGCAAGCCCGCGTCTTTAAAATAGTCCAAGCAGAAAATGTTCATTTGCATGACTCCGCCAGGCTTGAGAACGCGATACGACTCACGCGTGTAATTGTCGACTTCTTTCTCGAGAAGATGCGTGTACAACGACGTCGAAAAGACAAGATCTTGTGAATCGTTCGGACAATCAATATGCGTCTCGCCACCGGCACCTTTTTCAGTTAGTTCGTTTTTGCTCATATACGTCTTGCTGATATGAGCTGTTTGTTGAACGCGAAATTGCGGAGC
>JANMNK010000453.1:0-3202 GCA_031373875.1 Pirellulaceae bacterium
GTATGATGCCCTGCCGACTTCTGCAGGCGTGCTTCATACGGGCCAATAACTCGACGTCGAAAATCCATTTGGTAACAAACGGGCGATCGAAAAAGATTCGTGTATTGCCGGTCACCCGAAAAAGCTTTGCGCCACACTGAGTATCGTAAATGGGAACGCCCAGCATCAGTGAAGCAAGTGTTGCGAAACATCGCCCGAGATTTTTGCGAATGACCGTCCGACGAATGTCGTGACCCAATAGTGGCATTCGAGTTCCAACCACCAACTCCGTTTCTGGTCGGCAATCGAGGACTTCGGAAAATCGGTTAATCGCATCCAATGGAGTCGCTAGATCCGCATCCCAGTAACCGATCTTGGACGGTTGTCGACTTAGTCCCAGCAGCATTCCCTGCCTGACCGCTTCCGCTTTTCCTGAATTGCGAGCCAAGTGATGAACGCAAAAATCTCGCCTGTTTTCCGCAACGAACTCGTCTAGGATAGCGGCAGTCGCATCTGTGCTTCCATCGTTCACGAACAAGAACTGCAGGGAGCGACTTTGTCGCACGAACTTGCGAAACGCTGCCAAATGCAGTCGATTTTCTTCGTTATAACAAGGAACGACAATGATCGTTGCCAAAGCTCACCATCCTTGATGAATTTTGATTGGCGGAAATTAGTGGATGTATTTTCGAGAATAGAAAGATTGGGTCAACGTCAGTATCCGACAATATTCAGCCAAAAGCCTGCAAAGTTTCTTTGGCGATCGATCGGAACATTACGATTTCGAGTTTCAGCGAACGCTAGCGAACTAATCCATCCGAATTACTGCAAAGTGCGTTAAGAAAGTTTCCACCGTACTGGCCTATCTTCAGTAGGGCAGTTCCCAAAGGACAATAGGACATGTCAATACCCTTATTCATGCCGACGGCGCCCCTCGATAACCTAGTTAAGCGAAGTCAAGTCTTGCGCAAGGCGCGAGCGTTCTTTGATAGCCGCGATTTCGTCGAAGTTCAGACGCCAGTGCTTTCTCGTCACTGTGTAATCGATCGGCACCTCGATCCATTTACAGTGCGCGATGAGTCGAACCACGAAGTACGATTTTTTCAAACGTCGCCTGAGCAAGGGATGAAACGACTATTGGCTGCAGGCATGAAAAATATCTATCAGTTAGGTCCGGTCTTCCGGGAAGGCGAGTTTGGGCGATTGCACAATCCGGAATTCACCATGCTGGAATGGTATCGCATAGGGGATGGACTTGCTGAAGGCATCGAACTGCTTGACGAGTTCGTTCGCGCCATGCTCGATACTCCCCCAGCGGAAACGATTACGTATCAGTCGGCGTTTTTGAGGGCCGCAGGAATTGACCCACTTTCGACAGATATTCGCGAACTCGCCGGTTGGTGTGTTGATAGAAAGCTCGTCGCAAGTTCTGACTGGTCCGATGATCGTGACGATTGGCTTGATTTGATATTCTCGGAACAAGTTCAGCCCACTTTGGGTACCGTTCGGCCTGAAGTCATCACGCATTTTCCAGCTTCGCAAGCGGCCTTGGCGAGAGTATCGAACGAGGATGATCGGACATGTGAGCGGTTTGAGCTTTTTGTCCAAGGTATTGAATTGGCAAACGGCTATCACGAGCTATTGGATGCAAACGTATTGCGGGAAAGGAACCGACAAGCGAATTCGTACAGGGCAGCGGCGGGCAAGCGGATATTGCCCGAAGCGAATCTTCTGCTTGACGCGATGGAAAGCGGATTGCCAGCATGTACGGGATGTGCGCTTGGATTTGACCGCTTGGTCTTAATTGCTGCAGGTGCGCAGTCGCTTGATCAAGTCATCTGCTTTCCCTGGGACCGTGCATGATGATACGTTAGTGACAGTATTCGTTTGAGTTGGCGCACAAAAAACCTGCTCGCAATTCGAATTGATTTCGAAGAGCGAGCAGAAGCAATTGTTCTCGGAAATTTGGTCGTAAGTGATTACAGACCTGGATCAATTTTGACCAACTGACCTTTTTTGGCTTCGGGACCAACGACGGTGATGTAGAGAGTTCCATCGGGGCCGAAAGCCATCGCAGTTGGTTTGTCGAGACCGACAATCTTGTGCGCGGCAACGCCCTTTGCTTCGTCCTTTAGCAACTGGAAAAGACCGCCTTGGGTCGTGTCCATCCAAGCGAAATCCAAGGCGTACAGTTGACCGCGTGGGCTGTAAGCGAGCGACGCGATATCGTGTAATTCGGTTTTCAAGTTGAGCAAAACGCTCTTGCTCTCAGGGTCATAAAAGGTGATCAAACTGTCATTTGGGACATTGATTTCACCCATTTGGCCGATCAGCAATTCTCCGCGCGAGCTCATAGTCGCCGCGACAGGCGCGTCAACTTGAACGGCTTCTTTCGTAGCCAAATATCGTTCGAATCCTGATACGGTGTTACCTTCACGTGCGGCACGCGAAACCCAGCCCTTGGTGTCGTCACCATTGCAGGTTACGAAAATGCCTTTTTCATTGACGGCAAGTGCGTAAAAGTTGCCTTCGCCTTTGATATCGCCGTTGGCTGCCAACGTGAAAGAAGCTTTCGCAGCGTCGACTTTGAGTGGTTCCTTCATGTCGGTCAAGTCAAAAACGCGCAATGCTTCTTCGCCGTCTGGCAAATCACCGCCACCGACGACAAGGGTGTTCTTGTCCAAGAACGCCAATCCCAAAGGACCGATATTGTACTGAGGGCCTTTGCCGTAGATGTCTGTTTTGAAGTCAGTGACGACCGGTTCAGCGACTCCGTTGACGATCTTGACAATTCTTCCCGCACCGCTGTCGGAAACAAAAACGATTCCCGTCTCAGGTTGAATAGCGATTCCACTAGGGTTGTCCAAGCCTTCGACGACGACATGCATCATGGGACCATTCGGTACGGCTTGCGCGGCAGCAGGTGCTGCGGGCTCTTGTGCAGCGGGTGCAGCAGGTTCTTGGGCAGCCGGTGCCGCAGTTGGTTCAGCGGCGGGTGCCGGGTCCTGAGCCGAGACCGGAAGCGCTGCCAGGGCAAGCAGGAAAAGTAAAAATGCGGAATACTTCACAGTAGGTTTCTCCAAATATTTTTTGACGGTGCTGAATCGGTCAGCGCAAAATAAAACAGTTCTTCAAGCGAAAACAGATAACGCATCTGAATCGCGGGTTAAGGTAATTGCGGGGCCTCGAAATTGGGATATTGCTCGCTTGAGAGGCCTTCTTT
>JANMNK010000485.1:0-1659 GCA_031373875.1 Pirellulaceae bacterium
GATCAGTCGGCCAGACTTGCCACTCCAATAGTTTCTAAAAAAGAAAACGAGCAACCAAATACAACTTCCAAATTCAGAATGCTTAGCAAACCCCATGAACGCGACTTCGTTCTCAAATGATAAAACCGAACGATGCCATCAAGCGATGGCGCGAATCTATGTGCATGCTCTAGACATCGAAAAGCCATGCTCTCTCAAGCGACCATTGATGTCCATTCACACCAAACATGGAACTCTATTTTGCCGGATATAAGAACTCGGACAAATCGCGAAACAGAATACGCACGTAACTCTCGCTCCTCATCCCCCGACCCCTTCTCCTCGGAGTACCGAAGAGAAGGGGAGAAAGTGCGTGCGTGTAGCTTTGTGAGCTAATCGGGCTCGACAAGGTCGGTGGAAATTGGGGCACTTAAAGTCGTGAGTTAGTGCTGTTCATCCACGAAAACCCATTCGCATCAACAAACCAAAAGGTCGGGACTACTGCTTAACTAGAAACAGATTCGTTTAAACGAAAATAGCCCAGCAAAAGTCTCGTCCTTGGTTTGACGTATATGGGTCAAACTTAATTACTTGACGGTGTAGAAACGCAATGTGGTTGTTTCCTTGAACGTTTGCCCGGGCTTGAGCAAGGTGGTTGGAAACTTGGTTTGGTTTGGCGAGTCGGGGTAATGTTGTGTTTCGAGGCAGAAAGCTTCGTGAACTTTGAACCCGCCGTTCCCATCGCTGCCGTCTAGGAAGTTGCCGGTATAAAATTGAACGCCGGGTTGTGTCGTACGAATTTCTAAGGCCCGACCCGACTTGGGATCGACTACGGTTGCACAATCTCGCAACGTTCCAGCTTGGCCGTCGACGACGTAGCAATGATCGTAACCATTTGTATCGGTAAGTTTAGCGATGCGTTCGCCGATTTTATGAGCTTGAACAAAATCAAGTGGCGTGCCGGCAACGGGGACCATCTCCCCTGTCGGAATCAACGTGTCATCGACGCCCAAGTAATTCTTCGCAGCGACTTTCAGTTCATGATCAACGATCTCGCCACCCTTCCATCCGCCTAGATTGTAGTACGCATGGTTGGTCAAGTTCAGGACGGTTGGCTTGTCGGTCGTCGCCGTAAATGTGTTGGTGATACAGTTATTGTTATCCCAAATGTAATCGGCCACGACGTCTAGATTTCCTGGATAACCTTCTTGACCGTCCGGACTGCGGACTTTGAAGCGTAGGCCAATGCCTTTGGTGTTACTCAATTTAAGCGATTCGACTTTCGCGGCATCCAGCTCTTCGACTTGCCACATGAGTTTGTCAAAGCCGACGACGCCACCGTGAAGATGATTGGGGCCGTTGTTCGTCGCTAGCGTGTACTCTTTGCCGTCGATTGAAAATTTCCCTTTGGCAATTCGATTGCAGAATCGACCTACCGTGGCACCAAAGTACGGATGGCGCGCCAAGTATCCATCCAGATTGTCAAAGCCCAAAGTCACATTGGCTCGATTGTTGTTTCGGTCGGGAACTGATATCGAAACGATGATCGCGCCGTAATTGATCATCTGGATCTGATTGCCATTTTCATTCGTGAGCGTGTAGAGATCGACGGATTGTCCGTCGGTTGTTTTTCCATAGGCCGATTTTTCAATCTTCATAGATGTTTTTTCCTTTTGAGTT
>JANMNK010000508.1:0-12105 GCA_031373875.1 Pirellulaceae bacterium
GGTTCGCTCAACGTAGGTCACGCCACCAGCGCCACCCATTCCGCCACATCCGTCAGCAGTACCAGCACCGCCGCAACCACCACAACCGCTGTTGCTGACAACTGCTCCACCGGAACAGCCACCGCAAGAACCGCATCCGCCGCAATCGGCGGACACTTGAGTTGCCCCGAAAACCATCGTGGCAAGCCCAAGTAAAAATACAGGGCGCAAATTCATAACACTCTCCTCAAAAAATTACGATGGCCGCGAGGCCGATCAAACAACGAATGAAATCCGGAAATGGATCTCGAAACTACATTGGGAACGGCTAACCTGCCGGAATCCTTCTATTCACCATTACGCATTACTTTTCCCGTAACGCTTTCTTAATCACCAGAGTTTAGCTGATAATAGCCAGCACGGAAGTCTTTGTCGTTAAATTCTTCGTATTTTTTGTCAACTACCTAAACAACCAGACAGCTACTTTGAACCGCGAGTAGTGTAAGCTAACGAACTTGATAGTTTTCGCTGATTTTTCTTAGAAAAATTACATTCGCGGTGGTCAGAGCATAGCGATTTCCAAACTCGTGGAAAAGTTGTTTATGGTTGTCGCTTATGGGTGAGGCAATATTTTGGATAATGCTGTGAGGCGATTTCTGCATTTTTGCAAGGACTGCGTCTGGCGGCTAACGGTTAATTTTCCGCCAGCAAGACTTTCGACGGGTGTCCCGATTTCGTTTGTGATTCAGTTGTCCAATGATCGATGTCGTTGTTTCGTTTTCGCCCCTCAATGTGCATGCCGCAGAAAGAATCTTCAGGTTCAAATGGTTAGGGATGCCGTTGCTGATTTGGCTTGGCAGTTTTATACTTTACATCCAATAGAATGCCGAATGATTTTCTGAGTGTGGAACGGCGTGGTGAGAAATCACGTCCTATCGTACATCAACTAGTTTGATGATTAGCTTGGCCCCGTTGAGTTGTGGGGATTGTTTCTTGCCTAATAGTCGGTTATTGCTTCAAAGCGAGGAAGTTCTGGACGGCATGCCCGATGCTGTCTGCCTCTTAGATTCTTCGCTTATTATTCACTGGACAAACCGCCGCTTTCGCGAGGGTTTGAAAGTGAACGATCCGATTGGACGTTCCTTTTACGAGGCCCTTGGAAATCCCCAGTTTTTCCGATCGGTTTGTCCCTTTGACCAGCTACAACGCGACCCGAATCACGCCGAAGTTGGGGACAATTGTACGTTGCAATTTGGTCACGGTCGGTTTTTCAACATTCATGTCGCGTTGCTGAAATCCGAAAATCACGCTGTCTTTTTCGTGGCAACGTTGAGCGATGTCAGCAGCGAAATTCAGCAACAGCAAAAGCTTGCTGCTATTCATCAAGCTGGCAGTAAGCTGACGGATCTCAAGCCCGAGGAGATTTTTGCGATGGATGTGGAGCAGCGAATTGAGCTGCTCAAGGATAACATCCAGCATTACACGCGCGACTTACTCAACGTCGACGTTATTGAAATACGGCTTCTGGAGCAGTCGACAGGCCAGCTCATTCCTCTGTTGTCGGTGGGTATCGACAAGTCCGCCGTTGATCGGCGATTATTGGCACGGACCCAGGCGAACGGCGTGACCGGATGGGTTGCAGCCCAAGGCAAAAGCTATCTGTGCGAGGATACCAGCAAAGACCCTTTGTACATCGAAGGTTTCAAGGGCGCCAAGAGTTCCTTGACGGTTCCTATCCTGCTTCACGAACAAGTCATCGGTACCATCAATGTTGAAAGCCCAAAAATCCGTGCTTTCAACTGCAGCGATCAACAGTTTCTTGAGATCTTTGCCCGTGACGTAGCGGTGGCATTGAATACTTTGGAGTTGCTCGTTGCGCAGAAGACGAATGCCGCGCAGCAAAGCTGTGGTGCAATTCATTCTGCCGTTGCCATCCCGATCGACGATATTCTTATAGATGCAGTCCGTTTGACGGAAGGTTGTGCGGGTTTAGATCCAGAGCTGATCAAGCGGATCGAGCGGATCTTGCAAAATGCACGCGACATCAAACGCTCGATTCATCGGATTGGCCAAGCGGTTGCTCCGATCGAAACGATTTCCAATGGTTTGGATTGGCAGAAACAACAGAAGTTAAACGGCAAGCGAATCTTGGTGGTTGACTCGGGATTCGATATTCGTAGCGACGCTCACGCCCTGCTCGAGCCTTACGGATGTATTGTCGAAACAGCTCGTGAAGGGGACGAAGCGGTTTTGATGGTTCGCAATTGCAGTGCAAACGAGACCTATGACATCGTCATCTCCGATATTCGATTGCCCGACTACTCGGGTTATCAGCTCATGTTGCGACTTCAGCAATTCATGGAGCACGTCCCTATGGTATTGATGACTGGTTTCGGATACGATCCCGGCCACTCGATCGTCAAGGCACGTCAAGCTGGATTGCACCCAAAAGCCCTGCTCTATAAACCATTTCGTATCGAGCAATTGCTCAGCGTTGCTGAGACGATCCTTGACAATTACCAGGCGACCACGACGTCTTAGACGCGTGCCCAAAATGCTTTGGATCAGTTCGCCAAGTTAAGGAGTATTTTGTGGGTGCAGGGATAGCTTGGAAATTATTTCTATTGCTGGTCATTTGTGTTGGACACACCGGATTCTGGCTAGCCTGCTTTAATCGGATCAATGCGATCGGCATTTCGCGTTCGGCGATTAAGCGGACGGAAAAAATCATCATTCTGTTGTGGGCGACGATTCCCCTGGTGTTGGTTGCTTTACATTGGAATTCAATCGGTGAATGGCTAGTTGGAAATAGAAATTGGAGCGATCAACCGGTCTGGGTTCTGTCGTATGGGATGTTTTGCTGTGGGTTTTTCCTGATCGTTGGCCCCTTTTGGCTGGCAACGCGAATCCCTCTTCATTTCCCTCCAGACCAACTAATCGACACTAAGCTTCATCGCTGGAACGCGGTCGAGCAAATCGGCAATTCCATCTATTGTGGAAGCCTCTGTCGATTGTCGTCTCGGCTGCCTTTCAACCAAATCGGCCACCTCGAATTAAGCATCAAGCGACTGGATTTCCCGCAACTTAACAAGCTAGGGAGGCCTTTGAAAATCGCTCATATCTCCGACCTGCATTTGACGGGTTACATGTCGAACGATTTCTACACGTTTGCGTTAGAACAAGTCATGCAGCATGAACCAGATATAATCATCTTGTCCGGTGACATTATCGATTACGATCACATGCTTCCCCAAGTCGAGCCCATTCTCTCCAAGCTGCGAGCTCCCTATGGATGCTACTTTTTGCTGGGCAATCATGATCGACGATTATCGGACCCAACGGCTTTCCGTGAACTCGTTATCAGTCTGGGTTGGCACGACGTCGGAAAAGAGAGTGTTTCCGTTGCTTTAGAAAACGGTCAGTTGTACTTGGTCGGCAACGAGAAGCCGTGGTTCCCGCATGCTCACGAAGTGTGGAGCGAGCCTGCTGATCAAACCTTTATTCCCGACTGGGAATTGCGCATCGCCGTTGCACATTCGCCGGATCAATTCGGATGGGCTGTCAATCTAAAGGCCGATCTCATGCTTTGTGGTCATACTCATGGCGGTCAAGCTCGTTTTCCAATCATCGGCCCGATCGTAGCTCCCAGTTGGCATGGAAGCCGATTTGCATCTGGCCTATTCCTTCGCGAAAATACTTTAATGCACGTTAGCAGAGGATTGTCGGGGGTTCATCCCGTGCGTTTTCGATGTATGCCGGAAGTGTCGATTCTTGAGCTGCACGGAGAACGGGCTGAGGCTTAGTACTTGGCCGAACGTCAACGCGCGAACGCCAACGATTCAAGGCCGGATTGATGATTTTCGAGAACGCTCTTGATGAAGTTCTGGAACTAGAATGTGTCCGGATAGACGACTATGTCGATTCTTCGATTTTGAGCGCGACCGACCGGAGACTGGTTTTCAGCCAGTGGATGGTTCGTACCGTGGGATACGCAGAACAACTGGGACTGGGGAACACCGTTTCGCCGTACCAGTTGTTCTAAGACAGACAGGCTTTGGGCGCCCGCTAACTGATGGGGGGTCGCGTATGTGCCGCCGAACATTTCGCCTGCGTCGGTATGTCCTTCGATCGCTATACGTTGCCGACTGAACCCTTTAGTAATTCCTTCGGCGACTTTATCGAGAATCGCTGCGGAGTTGCTTGAAAGCTGCGCAGTACCGGGCTGAAACAATTGGTCCGAAGGAATCGACACGCGAATTACATCGCCTTCGATTTGAACATTGAGCCCCATTTCGCGAAATCGATCCGCTTGACGAGACAAAGAATTGTTGGCAACCAGTTTCGCGCTTCCTCGGGACTGCATGTTGGCTTGGAGGCCACGTACTTGTTGGGAAGCTTGATTTTGGGCCAACCGCGATTGATCAAGCTGCGTCGAAACATCTTGCAATTGACGTTGTAGTAATTCGGATCGCTCTCTGAAAAGTTGCATCTGCTGCTGCGATTGAGCCAACTGGGTGGTCAGTTGACGATTGTTGTCGTCTAGCAATCGAGTGCGACGATCAAGCTCCGTCATTTGCGCAGTGATAGCGGGATTGGCTGCGGCAATGTTCGGATTGATTTGCTGCCCCGCCGCGCCTGCACCCCCTGGATACGCCGCCAAGAATGGGTTTCGATTACATGCTGTGCAAACGAAGATTGCGCATGCAATCATCATCAATTGCACAATGCGAAAATCGTAATGGGATCGGCGTCGTCCTACCACGCTCATCCGAGCCTTCATGCGGAAGTAATGGGAGCAGTTTAATTGCCATGAATCGTTTGGCGGCGGGAGGGTATCAAACTACGCAAACTTACTCAAGTGCATTTTGGATTGGACCACTATGCTAGCTTGGCGATCCCGCGATATCCGAGGGTCCGAGATATTTTCGTTGTTCCGCCAAGAACTGTCCGTAGGTACCTGCCTCGATATGATGACGAGCTTGACTCATAAGCCTCTGGTAGAAGGTAATGTTGTGGATCGATAGCAATGTCGGACCGAGCATTTCCTTGGCCATAAAGAGATGGCGGATGTAAGCTTTCGAATGGCGACAAGCTGGACAAGGGCAATCCGATTCAATAGGCGTCGGATCGTCCGCGTGTTTTTGATTGCGAATGCGGATCGATCCTTGGAAGGTAAATGCCATTCCATTTCGTCCATTCCTGGTCGGCATGACGCAATCGAACAAGTCAATTCCGCGTGCTACACCTTCCAATAAGTCGATTGGAGTGCCGACACCCATCAAGTAACGAGGTCGATCCGTTGGGAGAACTGGACAAACGTGATCCAATACGCGGTACATTTCGGCGGGCGGTTCGCCCACGCTCAGGCCTCCCACGGCATATCCATCGAATCCGATCGAGATCAACTCCGCGGCACACTGTCGTCGCAGTTCGCCATCCAAGCCACCTTGAACGATGGCAAATTTTGCTTGGTCAGAACGGGTGGATGCATCGAGCGACCGTTTGGCCCAACGAATGCTGCGAGCCATAGCATCTTGAATTTTTTCCGGAGTTGCGGGCAAGCCGATGACGTGGTCCAGAACCATAGCCACGTCGCTCCCTAAATCTTCCTGGATACGGATTGAGTCTTCGGGAGCGAGTTCGACAAGCGATCCATCAATATGGGATCGGAATTTTGCCGATTGTTCGTTGATATCCAATCGATGCGCCAAAGAAAATATCTGGAACCCGCCACTATCCGTGAGGACAGGCCCCTTCCAACCCATGAACTCATGCAGACCACCAAGTCGTGCGATGCGTTGACTGCCGGGGCGCAACCCCAAATGATACGTGTTTCCCAGAATCATTTGCGAGCCAGTTGCCGATAACTGGTCGATCGACAACCCTTTGACTGTGCCCTGGGTTCCGACCGGCATGAAGGATGGAGTTTCTACAATGCCATGCGGCAAGCAGAATCGGGTGCGTCGTGCTGCGGTCGTTGGATCAATGGCGACCAATTCCATTGGAAACGAAGTTGGCCGCTTGGAGTTATCCCCGCGCGATGCATCAATCGCCACGCAGCTTCAATCCCATATTGGTCAGCTTTTCACGGACCTCATTCAAGCTCGTAACACCGAAGTTCTTGCACTCAAGCAGATCATCACCGGTTTTTCGGATAAGCTCGCCGATGGAACTTAATTGAAGACGTACCATGCACTTGCGAGCACGAACAGACAGATTCAAATCCGAAATCGGCCGGTCCAGCAATGCTTGTTGATCAGGGCTTAGTCCGGAAACATCCAGTGGCGGATCGACTTCGCGTTTTTCATGTGCGAACTGACCGATGGTTAAGCCACGAGAAGAGAGGATATCGCGAATTTCAACGAGAGAAGTCTCGCCAAAATTCTTGCTGGTTAGCAATTGTTGCTCGCCGATACGAGTCAAATCGCCAAGGGTTTTGATACCCATCTTTTGAAGGCAGTTTCTCGAACGAACCGAAAGTTCAAAATCCGCTACAGGAATATTGAGCAGTTGAGACAATCGCTCGTTACGCTTTTGTGCATCTTCGTCGAATAGGAGATTACCGCCAGCAGCAGCGTCCTTGGCGAACAATTTAGCGCGAGGATGATCTGGAAACGAATCGAGTACGCGACGGAAGCAAGCTTGAGCACGACTAAAATCGTTTCGATCTTCGTAGATGATTCCTAGATTGATCAACGTTCCCACATGGGCAGGAAAAACCGAAGCGGCTCGTTTGTACAATTCAAAACACTCCTCGTCATTTCCTGCACAGTCGTTTTCCATAGCCAGCCCAAACAATGCCCCCGGGTGTCGGGGGTCGATCGTAATAGCTCTTTGGTAAAGCGCGACCGTTTCGGAACGGCTACCACCGACCGACGCGACCGTTGCACCGCGTTGGTAGAGATACTCTGCGGTTTGCTCGACGGGGCCAAAAATGTTATCGAGAATCTGCATAGCCTCTTGGCTCTTGCCGCTGTTTCGGCAAACTTCGGCCGAGGCCAATTGGCATAATTCGGCTGGGTAACCCGATTTTTGGGCTGCGTCGAAAAAGCCCAACGCCGCGGAGTATTCGCCCAATTCGTAGGCGGATTTCCCTAAATAGTACTGCCCCATCGCGCCGCCATCACCTTGCTTGAGGGTAATCTCTGCGTCGCGAAAACGTCCTAGCAGCGCATAACATACGCCCAGTCGCGTTATCGTCGACGGCGATTTATCTTCTGTTGCGGCCAATTCGTTGACCGCATCTCGAAGCAATGCAAGCTGTGTAAAATCATCGTTGATCGCGCGGCAAATGCGGTCAATTTCTTGAAGCCCAAAACTTTGGTTTGCGAGTACAATTTCTCGGATATCGATTGGAGCCATAGCCATCAACCCATGCCTCTCGTGAGGACTAAAAGTTCAGTTTGCGGAAAGGGCCAGCGATGGGAGTCGAACCCATAACCCCCGCATTACGAATGCGGTGCTCTGCCAATTGAAGCTACGCTGGCAACGCCAAATTGGTGGTACTTGGTGTAAACAGGGATTTCCCAGACCAGAAGAAACTGGCAAGATAGTTGTAAATAACCCAAATCGTCAAGAGGAGTCATGTTTTTGGATATGATTCTAGCCTCGCTCAAAGCGAGCTTTTTGATGCAATTCATATAGTTTTTTCGAATTTCGACTACAAGTCGACGGATTTTTATGCCACGCGATTTTCTTGAAGGCACCAAGTCAGATTACAACGTTATTGTCATTGGTAGCGGTTTGGGGGGAATGACGTCGGCAAATGTCCTTGGACGGGCAGGGTATCGAGTCCTGCTGCTCGAGCAACATTACAAAATGGGCGGTCTGGCGACTTGGTTTCGCCGTCCGGGAGGCCACATCTTCGACGTGTCGCTTCACGGCTTCCCATTCGGCATGATCAAAAGCTGCAAACGTTATTGGAATGACGAGATCGCCAGCCAAATAGTTCAGCTGAAAAATATCCGATTCGACAATCCGATGTTTTCTTTGACGACGACATTCAATCGGGAAGACTTTACCGAACTGCTTACGGCGCGATTCGGTATCGAAGCCGAGCGAGTTCATGCATTCTTCGACGCAGCCAGGAGCATGAATTTTTATGACGATCAGTCGATGACCACGCGTGAGTTATTTGAAAAATATTTCCCCGGTCGCGAAGACGTTGTTCGATTATTGATGGAGCCGATTACATACGCCAACGGCTCAACTTTAGAAGATCCGGCGATCACTTACGGAATCGTCTTTTCCAATTTTATGGCCAAGGGCGTATTTATTTATGAAGGCGGTACCGACGATTTAGTAACCCTGATGCAACAGGAATTGAGTCGGAACGGCGTCGATTATCGGATCAAATGTGACGTTCAGAAAATTTTGGTCGGCCGCGACGGAGTAGAAGGCGTTGTGGTCAACGGCAAGACCATTCGAGCCAAAGCCGTCGTGAGCAATTCGAATTTGCGATCCACTATTTTTCAATTGGTGGGCGTCGACAAGTTCGATCCGAAATTTATTCAGGACGCGCAGGCAGTCCGGCTCAATAATAGCAGCACCCAAGTTTACATGGCACTCAAGCCTGGGGAGACGATCGACGAGTCGACGGGTGATCTTCTGTTCTGTTCGACCGCGCCTTTATTTCGTACCGAAGCGCTGCTTAGCCGCAACATCACGAGCCGCACATTCAGTTTTTACTATCCGCGAACTCGCCCCGATTCTAAGAATCAACGCTTTGCTGTGGTAAGCAGCACGAATGCTAATTGGGACGATTGGGCACATCTGTCGGACGAAGAGTACGAGACGAGCAAAAAAGATTTGATCGAAACCACGCTCGATGCACTTGAAAAGTACGTCCCGAATTGTCGCGAAAAGATTGACTGGGTCGAAGCCTCGACTCCGCGAACATTTCACCACTACACCAAACACCAACTCGGAGCGAGCTTCGGGACAAAATTTGAAGGCCTCGCCGTCAGCCGTGGTCTGCCGGAACAGATTCGTGGACTGTATCACGCTGGAAGCGTCGGCATCATCATGTCAGGTTGGCTGGGCGCAATGAACTATGGAGTCATTGTCGCCAACGATGTTGACCAAAGCCTACTGAAGCAGTCGGCATCATCCAATCCTCCACCGACTGTTTGATTTCCCCTTTGCCTCAACCGACAAGTTCGTGTCCTCTTTTTGTAAAGCCAACCGGCGATCGCCATGAACACACCACAAGCCATTCTGGATGCTATTCCCCATCGCAAGCCGATGCTATTGGTCGATGAAATCGTTGAACAATCCGAAAAGCGGATAGTCTGCCGCAAGACGATTTCGCCAGATGAATACTTTGTTCAAGGACATTTTCCCAATTTCCCTTTAGTGCCCGGCGTTATCCTCTGCGAGGCGGCACTTCAAAGTGGCGCGATCCTGCTTTCTAAAATGACTCCGCAGGATGGTTCGATTCCGGTTGCAACTCGATTGGATGGTGTCAAGTTCAAGAAAATGGTTCGGCCAGGTGACACGATTACGATCGAAGTCGATTTGATTGACGTCGTTTCATCGGCCTATTTCATGACTGGCAAAGTATCCGTCGGAGGCAAACTGGCGGCGAGACTCGATTTTGCTTGCACCGTCGCAGCTCCGCAGTAACGGGCGACGATCAACGCTACAAAATCCCCATCCACTTTATACGGTATCGAGCAGCTCATGAGCTTTCTTCAACTTGATGGGAAATCCATCGTAGTTTTCGGTGTGGCAAATAAGAAAAGCGTTGCTTACTTCATCGCGAAAACACTCGAGGAAGCGGGCGCGAAAGTTATCTATGTCGTCCGAAGCATCCAACGCAAAGAACAACTCACCAAGTTATTTCCGAATGCTCCGATTTACATTTGCGATGTCGAACGCCAGCAGGAAATAGACGCACTCGCCAAGCAACTGGAATCGCATGGGAAGTTGGCGGGCATCGTCCATTCGATTGCTTTTGCGGATTACAGCGATGGAATCCAACCTTTTCATGCCACCAAGCGCCAACACTTTCTTCAAGCCGTTGACATCAGTTGTTTTTCGTTGATTGCGATATGCAATGCGCTTCGTGAACTCCTGACCCCCGACGCGTCCGTCGTGACTATCGGAATCTCGACAACACGCATGGCCAGCGAAAGCTACGGTTACATGGCACCCGTCAAAGCAGCACTAGAATCGTCTCTGGCGTTCTTGGCAAAGTCATTCAGCCGATTTTCGGAAGTGCGGTTTAATTCTGTTTCCGCTGGTTTGTTGAAAACGAGCGCTTCGGCTGGCATTCCCGGCTATGTGGACGCTTATCTGTTTGCAGAAAAAGCCATTCCACGCCATCGTGGAGTAACGACACAAGAAGTCGCTAACACTGCCGCTTTCTTGCTCAGTCCTCGTTCGAGCGGAATCAACGCGCAATCGATCGTTATCGATGCTGGAATGAGCATCAACTACTTCGATGCCGAGATTATCAAGCGAGTTGCGGGCGAATAAGGAATGTTGCGAGCGAATTGCGAATGGCGTAGGACCTTTACTCTTTTTGCATCGTTACGACTGCATGAAGTCCTTCTTCGAGGAATGTCATCGCCAAAGTAACGTCAGTGACTTTCTGCAGCAAAGCGCCCAATCGGCTGGCGACGTTGGGTGCGTCAGGCTGCCCAGGCTCCATGGCCGTACCATGTTTTGTGCAACGCACCGAATGTCCGTCTTCGGTAACTTCGTAAATGCCCCCGTCGGGACAGAAAAGCCGAGCGTCCAGCACGCGTTCCGCAAGTTGCTCGAGGGTTTCACCCGTCGCTGATCGGTGGCTTCCTTCCTTGTTCAATTGAAATAGCGTCAACGCGATACTTGAGAGTGGCCCGACGTTATTTAGGCAAGCCAAACGTTGGTTTTCCGCCCAACCGATGCGATATTGCGGCAGAGTCTGTTGCCAATGTTTGGGTCGGACGCGAATCATAGCGTGCGCTTTCGGATCGTCGTTCCCGGGTTCAGCGATGGCTGGTTTTTTCGCTTCAAGTGCGAACAAGTCATCCAGAATGTATGGCTTGCTCGCGACATACAATCCCGTACCGATTCGAGCCCAAAAGAATCGCCATTTGACCGGCCCAAGCCTAAAACCATAACTGCGAACTCCGTCCGAATTGGCGCGGCTCATACGATAATAGTCTTGTTCAATTTCAAAGAAGTCACCGAAACCGTCATATCTTTGCCGTGCAATAACGGCAAGAAAACGATCCAAGCCCTGGAGGCTGCGATCGACAATTTCTATATCGTTCACTGGAATCGCAACATACACGGGAACGTTGAGCGAAACTGCCAACAATGCGATGAGGCCGGTCTCATCAAACATGTTGATCTGACCCCCGCCGCCTCGAAACGACCCGATCATCATTCCCAAAAATCGCGATAAATTGAAATCAACGAGCGGGTCGGCATCGCAAACGTTTAAACTGATTTGATCGCTTACTCCGCGAAGAAAAAAATCTCGCAAATACATCTGACCTGCAAACGGCAAGTCGATCTGCCTACGCTGCGGTTCGGATACCAGATAGTAGGGCGACAAATCGATGGATGGGATTCCTTCATCTCGGGTAAAGAGTCGTTCAAAATCTGTCGCAGGCAGTTCTTTTGGTAGCCGAACTAAGCTGCCATCTGTCAGGATGACGGTTGTTCGATTGGCTTTATCAAAAGCCAAATGTTGGGCTGGATTCGCGGGATCAATTTTCAAATCATCGGGTTTCGTCCAAACAACCGATTGTTGTTCGTCAGCTTGGATAAGCAAGATTGTGTTGCTCAGACCATCGAGGAACTCGGCGAAGCGAAATCCTTTCGCTCCGCCAGAATACGCCGTCGCTTTTCCAACAGGCAGCACGACCGTCGTCTTTCCCTCGCGCGTAAGCTGGGGACTTAGAGTTCGATATATAGCGGGAATCTGCGTTATCAATTTTCGGTTGTGCTCACTGTCCCAAGGCTCACCCAGATTGAATTGCGAATATAGGTCGGCGTGCTCAAGAAAAGGCAAGAGATGCACTCGCCAACTCAAACCCGATCCTTTCGAAGAATTGGGCAAAGGCAATGGTGGGAGATGGCCGTACGTGTCGTGGAAATTATGCATTGCAATCCCAAGCTGCCGAAAACGTA
>JANMNK010001106.1:0-8317 GCA_031373875.1 Pirellulaceae bacterium
GCACGCGCGGTCGCCACCACACACGCGCGCACACGCGCACGTACATCACCAACGACCACGTCGTGCAGCGTGTTGGCCAGCGGCGTCAGCGCGTTGCTCAGCGTGTGGCGCACCTTCAGCGGCAACGAACCGCACTGCACCACCACCTTGACTAGAGGCGACCCCCAAAACACACTCCAATCGCAACAGCAGTGAGTCGGCACTAGACGCCACACAATCAAAGATGGTCGCCGCAAGGTGCCGCGGCCGTGCTTCCATTTCGATACGCGGAACCGCAGACGACAGATGTTGCTGCGATTGCAAGTGCTCCAGTAGGTCAACCTTCGCAAACCGACGCTTCCTCGAATGATACATCGACACCAAAACCGGCGAGCCTCCACATTGCATCGGGACCTTACAATCGTCCTGCACTGGCTCTGTTCAATCGACCCGAGCAAGGAAGACTGGATCAAGTAACTGTGCGATCGTGGGTTCGTTTGACTCCGTGGTCGTCGGACAAATCGTCTGCGGGCGTCGAGGCATCCACACAAAATGCAGACAATCTCCCAAAACAAGATTCGCAACCTAGTTCCGCGTCGCAATCACCGAATACCCTCGAGTCAGGGGCGAGCGTCGCGCTGCTTTCCAACGGCGATACGTTCCTTGCTCAAAAACAGTTTGGCAAGGGAACCGTTGTTCAGTGTGCGACATCAGCCAACGACGCTTGGACCAACATGCCGCTTCGTCCCGCCTTTGTCCCGCTCATGCAACGCCTCGTGATCGGAATGGTCCAATCGCCCAAAGTCCTTGAGTCCAATGCCAATTCAAGCGAGTCGAATTTGGAACTCATGGACAAACAGGAACTTGAAAGTCTAGCGACAACTATGGGCGCTCAAATTCAAGAGTCAACAACTGAATTTCTGGATACCGCAAAACTTCAAAGCACGGGCCGAGAGATTTGGCGATGGGTGTTATTGGCGCTGATCATCTTTTTGTTTTCCGAACTGTTACTTGAAAAACGACTGACGCGCGGTGGACGATGACCGATTTTCGATTCCTTGGTAATATTCCGATATGGGCAGGTGTGGGTTTGACCTTGCTGCTCGCCTGCGTCGCTTGGGGATTGTATCGACGCGAAGTTTACGATTTGCCGAGTCCTTATCGCTGGCTTTTGCCATTGCTGCGATCAACGGCAATCGCGATGGCCTTGATCATGTTGCTGGAACCATCCATTCATCGCCGTCATTTCCAAGGGCAACCTGGACAAGTCCGCGTGCTGATCGATGGCACAGGAAGTATGGGGATTGCTGACGATTCGACCCGTCCCACGCAATCGCGTCCTCGATTCGATCGCGCCGTCGATGGCCTGCTCGAAGGTGATGCGCCCTTGTTGTCCGAGCTTGCAAAGACGAGCGAAGTCACGGTCTCGCGATTTGCGGGAGACCAACAAACGCGGCTTTGGGAATCCACTCTCAAGAAAACGAATGACTTACCTATAGAAAAGACTCCTTGGCGTCCGGCATCATGGCTGGGACCAACCCGGATCGGCGAAGTCTTGCTGCTGGAAAGCGTCTCCCGCCAGTCATCAGTCGCGGAAAATGATGAATCGAGCAATTCGAAAGCCCCCGCTCAAGAAAACAATATCGAGTCGACAACGCAAATGGGCCGCGGGCCCATCGTGATGTTCACGGATGGACAGAACAACGCAGGTCCTTCGCCGCTCGAATCGCTGGATCGCCTCAAGACCGAGAACCGTCCTGTCTTCGTCGTCGGCTTGGGAACCAAGAACGAGCCAAACGATGCCGCAATTCTTTCCGTCGAAAACCCCAAACAAGTTTTTCAAACAGACACGCTTCGCGGCAATCTTGTCATCAAAGACAGTCTCGCCGCCGGTAAGCCTTTTCACGTGTCCATTTCTCACCGCGACAAAGTCCTGTGGGAACGCAATTTGGTAAGCGACGCAACGGGTCAGCGTTCCATCGAATTTGCATTCCCCGTTGAACCGATCGTCAAGTCGGAGTTGGCGGACGGTGAACATGGCTTGGACTACACTCGATTGCCGATCGAACTTACTGCGGTTATCGATCCCGTCGAAGGCGACTTGGACTCGGACAATAACTCGCAAATCATCCGATTCTCCGCAACCACACGTCGTCAACGCGTATTGCTGGTCGATAGTCGTAGTCGATGGGAAACTCGCTATCTTCGAAACGCATTAGAGCGCGACCCAAATTGGACGGTCGACGCTTATTTGTTATATGCTGGCGAACAACCGAAATGGTATTCGCAGACCGAGGAGGAAAAGCCCTTTCCGTCGACTCAAGAGCAATGGTTTGAATACGATTTGATCGTTACCGGCGAGATCGAACCGAATTCGTTGAACCCAAATCAAATCGCTTGGCTGGCTCGCGCCATCGAAGGCTCCGGTTGCGGGTGGATTCTCTTGGATGGAAACCGCCAATCATGGCGTGACGAAACTTACAAAGCTCTTTGGAAAGTTTTGCCGGTCGAGTTGCTGCCTTCGCAACCAACGCCCGATCAATCCTTGATCGCCAAGCCCTCCGATATCGGTTCTCAACTGTCGGCTTTACAACTGACGCGAGGCACCGCCGAAGACAACCAAACTTTATGGGCTGAACTTCCCAAGATGCACTTTACGGCAAACGCAAAACCATTGCCCGGCAGCGAAGTGCTCGCCACGCTCGAAGGCAACGGCGATTCGAAACCGTTCTTAGTCACAAGACAATATGGTGCCGGTCGCGTGCTCTATGTTAGCTCCGACGAATCCTGGCGATGGCGATACAACGTTGCGGACACTTACCATCAAAAATTCTGGAATCAAATTTCGCGTTGGGTGATGCGATTGCCTTTTGCGGTCGATGGCGAATTCCTGTCGCTCGACGCAGGCGACTCGACTTACGATCTCGGCCAATCGATTGCGATTCGCGCTCGATTGCGGGATTCGAACGGGCTTCCCGCTACGACCGATTTGGTCGAAGCAATCTTGACGCGGGACGGCACCGCAGTCGCAACGATTCCTTTGCAAGCGGACGGTTCGTTTCCGGGTATTTTCCGAGGCAATGTCGACAAATTAGGGCCTGGAAAATACGAAGTTCAGGTTCAAGCCGCTGGTTTCCAACGCGATGCTTTGCAAGCCAAGGTGGAATTTGCAGTTGTCGAGCCAAACAATCCCGAAATGCACCAATTAGCTTGCAACACTGGACTTCTCCAACAAATCGCTGATCGTACCGGTGGAAAATTTCTGCCCGAAGAAAATATTGGCGAACTGACTGAATTGCTCGCGCCATTTAGTCAGGGAAAAATTGTAGAATCAGACGTGTTGCTTTGGCAAAGCTATTTGTGGTTCCTTCCGATCGTCGTTTTATTGGCCCTAGAATGGTGGCTAAGAAAGAGAGCGGGACTCTTATGAGCGCGGGACTTAATTCAACAACGTATTCTAAACTCGTCCAGTTTTGTCGCCGACGGCAACAGCTTTTTTCAGTCCGTTGCATTGCGTCTGTTTTGTTCATCGGCATCGTGCTATTGCTAATAGCCGTAGTCATCGACGCAAATATTGCGTTAGCCGACCAGTACAGATGGCTTTTGTCTGCAATGGTCTATTTGGCCGTTGTCGTTGCAGCCATTGTCAGCTTGGTGCCTTTGTTAAAAAAGTACACCGTACACCAAGCAGCCAAAGCGATCGAGCCGCTTGTCCCCGAACTCCACCAGCGATTGCTGTCGGCTGTGGAACTTGGCAATGACTCGGTCCCTGGACATGACTCCGTCGCATTTCGCGAGCAACTGCAGAACCACGTGGCCCAGCGGATTGCGCCTGTGCAAGTCGCGCACCTCTTGCCATGGAAACTCATTCAGCGCTGGCTGATACTTTCGATTGCCGCCATTCTCGGATTGATCATTCTCTGCCTGATCCCGCAGTTGCGATTGCCTCCCAGACTGATGCGAGTGCTGTTCCCGGCAGCAAATATCGCCCGGCCCTCGTTGGCAATCATCGAAATAGTCAAGCCATCACCCGCCTCGACGATCGTTCCAACAAATGAGATCGTGCAATTCCAAGTCTCCGTGCGTCCACCATTCGGAGGCACTAGCCAATCGGCTTCGCTGGAACTGCGGCCCGTTATCGAAGGGGGAACGATTGTTTCAAAACCGCTGTCTACTTCGCCGAGCGATTCCAACGCAACGACCAAACTCTATTCCGCCAATTGGATGATTGAGGAATCGAGTCTCGACTATCGCTTTGTTACTGACGTCGGAGAGACTCCCTGGAATCGATTGGATGCTCGCCCCCGTCCCAAGGTCAACTACTTCAAGAAAACAATTCAGTACCCCTCGTACGCTCAAACGGCAGAGACATTGCTAACCGAAGAACACGGCGACATACAGGCAGTTGTTGATTCCCGTGTCACGATTTCGCTGGACACCAATGTCGACTTACAAAGCGCCGTGCTCAAATGGCGTAGCGAAGGCGACGAAACCTCGGATGCTGCCGAGACAGCCTTTGAAAAGAATGCCGAAGGAATCTGGTCCGTTACTTTGCCAATTTCAAAAAGCGGAACCTATCAAGTCCACCTTGTCAGCATCGACTCCGGCCTAACAAATACTTTCAGTCCAACCTATCGTGTAACTGCTCTTGTCGATCAGCCGCCAAAAATGCGATGGTTGCAACCTGAATCAAAACAGCTCGTTATGCGTTCCACTGCGAGCAGCCCGTTACGAATCGACCTTCAAGACGAATTCGGCGTCCCCGTTCTCCAGCAGTGGTCGCGAGTCAATCGCGGCGAGTGGCAAGAAAGCTCCTACAAACTCGATTCCTCAACGGCTCCGGAAATCGCCTGGAACTACGATCTGCTGCCTCAAAAACTCAAACGTGGTGATCTGCTCGAAACGAAAGTTGTCGCCGTCGACCGCAAGGGACAAGAAGGCGAAACTCCGATCTTGGAAATCGTCGTTTCCGATGCGGAATTGAATGCAGCCCGTGAACCAGAAACTTTGTTACGGGAAAATCTAGTCGAGCAAATCCATGAACTTGCCGAAAACGCAACTAAAGAACAAGCGGACCTTAAACAAGCACGCGACGATTGGAATGCACACCAAGACGATAAAGAAAAATCGGCAAAGCTCCAGCAGGAAATTCAAGCAGCCGTAAAACCATTGGCCGAACAAGCCGAACAAATTCGCGATGCGATAGTCGATGCGGCCAAACAAATCGAAAACCCACTGACGCTGACTGAACTCGAACGTGCTGCCGATTCGCTTGCTAAAATCGAAAAAGAGTTCGCCGCCGAAATCGACGCGCTCACCGATGCGAACGCCGACAACGATCCCGCAAAGACACCCGATGAAAAATCGAAACTCAATCGTGCATTGAGTACAACCGATCAGTTGACAAACCTCGCACAGCGTCTCGACGATAAATTCAAACGTTTTGTTGCGCACGATGTCCTCGCCGACTTGGCACGGGATTTACAAGCTGCCAAAACTTTCCAAGAAGACCTCAGCAAGAATCCATCCGAAGTTGGTTCCGAAGCGTGGAAACGCGAAGAAGCCATCTTGGCTGAGCACTTAAAAAAGCTCGCACGGGAAATGGAAAAGCAATCGCAATTCTTGCCAGAGGGCGTTTCCAATCAATTGCGTCAATGGTCCCAATGGGCCGACCAACAGTCGGAAAACATCAACCAACTTGCCGCCCGAGAAGACACAAAATCGGATGCTGCCAAGGAGCAGATTCGTCAGCAAACGGAACAAGTCCGAAATGAGCTGGCCGCTCACCAGTTCATTCAAAACATCAACGGCAACTCGTCCAACGAATCAATTGACGGGCGACGCGAGTTGATGCAAACAAATGGCTTGGTATCGGAAATCCTTTCTCGTGCCACGGAGGACATTCTCCAAAAAGAGAAAACAGCCGACGTTCGTGAATCCGATCAAGCAGCCTTGAGCTCGCTTGAGCAGATTGCCGAACGACGCGAAATGCAGTTGGCTCGCACAGATTCCACGGGCCAGTTTGCCGCTGACTTGGGCAACACCTACCGAGCCGCACAGTCGGTGTTGGACAAACCAACTTCTGACCCAGAACAAACCGCCAAGAAACTTCGCGAACTCGCCGATACGACAAAGAAACTAGAGGCCATGCACGAACTTGAGAAAGCTGAGGGTTTGCTCGCGGAACTACTTGAGAAAGAACGTTGGTCGGCATCCGGCGCTGAAGCGAGAATCGAAAGTCCACGAATCTGGGATGCCGTCTCCGAACAGATCGGCAGTGCATCACACCAAGTCCGCATGGCCGGCTTGCCCAACGAAGCTGCCGATACGTTGGATCGCGCTCGCTGGTCACCCGAAGCGGCACAAGCAGCCCAAAAAATCGGAACTCGTCGATGGAACCCCGCCGAATCGGCAACCGCGTCAGTCGAGCTTGAAAAGCTGCAAGATCAAATCAGTTCAGCAAAATCGAAAGTAGCGAATGCTGTAGCCGAAGCGCGCGAGAGCCTCGAATCCATGTCTCCGAGCATACCCGAACTGGCTCGCGATGCCGCCGAATCCGCAAATCAAGCAGAGTCTCAAGCTGAAAAACTGGCCGAGTCATTTGCAGCAGGAGAGGTACCGAATCTGCAATCGCGTTTAGAAGATGTGAGACAGAACCAAAATGCTGAAAGTGCAGCATCCCAGCAGCTTGAGAACGCACTGACCGATTTGGCTGCTTCGCAAAACTTGCTCGCCAACGATCAACGAAACGTAGCCCGTGACGCGGACTTGAGCCGCGAACTGGCACAAGCCGCTCAAGATCGCGTCGAACAGGCACTAGACAATGCATCCGCTGCACCTACAAATGAAGCGCATCCGAAGCTTCAAGAGTTGGCCAACTCGCAGGAAAAGGCGGCCGACACTTTCGAAGCCATTGCAGAACATTTTGAACAGCTCGCCAATTTAGATTCGAGCAACGAATCGATCGCGGAATCGCGTCAAGAATTGAAAAAGCTGGCCGAGAATCAACCAGCCTCCGAAGCCCAAGAAAAATATTCAGAAGCCGAACGATTGGAACGGTTGGCCAATGCCGATCCGAGGGCCGTTCTCAAGAGGCTTGAAAAGGAACTCGCGACCAATCAGGAGATGCGACAAGCCCTTTCGGAGATCGCGGAAAATCTAGCCAATCAATCCAAAGAAGCACTCGAATTCGCCGCTCAACGTGAACGAGCGATGCGAAATGCACTCGAAAGTTCTGATCAAGCTTTTGACCTCAAAAAGAATCAATCGCAACAAGAACTATCCTATTTGGCCGATCAAGCCAGTCGCGTCGTGCAAAGACTTGCAAACGAAACGCAGTCGAATGCCGCGAGCGCTGGCCAGCCACAGCGTCAGCAACAACTCCAACAATCTGCGGTTAATTTGGCAAAAGCAGTCGATGCTGCAAGACAATTAAACGGGCAGACTCCGGTTCCGGAGATTCAGCAAACGGCGCAGCAACTTTCTCAAGCCCTAAAAGCCGCTCAGCCACAGTTGCAGGATGCTTCGCAAGGACTAGCGACCGCCGCTCAAGAAAAGAAATTCGACAATGATGATCAACGCAAGAACGCCAAAGCCCAATTGGAGAACTCACAAAATCAATTGCGCGATCAAGATGTGCGATGGGCCGATCTCAACGTCCAAGCTCGCGAGCAACGCAAACAAGCCGCCGATAGAAATGTTGCCAACATCGAGCAGCAAATAAACCAAGCTCGTCAGAATCGCGATCAAGCAAAAGCTCAATCGGATCAGAATCCCCAGTCAGAACCCGCCAAGGACCAATACCAAAGCGCCGAGGCTCGTGTTGCGGAAGCAGAATCGCTCAAGCAACTCGCAGAAGCTCAACGCCAAGCTGCCGAAGCGAAGCTGGCAGAGGCAAGGGCCGAGCGCGAACGTGCCGCAACGCAGCCGCCACCACTCGATTCGCAAAACCCAAACGCCGAGTTGTCCAGTCGCCTTGCTCAGCAAGCTGCGGCAAAAGCAAATGAACTAGCAAACCAAGTTGACCAATTGGCAAACGACATGGCATGGAAAGATCAACTCCAAGCGAGCCAACAACAACTGCAATCGTCCGCAGCGGATCAACAGGCGGTCCAAGCATCGGTGGCAGATTCTGCTCGCAGCCTCGATCGAGCCGCTGCTCATGAACAACGGCTCAACCAACCAGCCAACGCACAATCATTACAAGCCTTAGCACAGCAGGTCGGCGCAACGGCTAATAATGAAGTCAAATCCGCTCAGCAACAACTGGCAAACGCAGCAGATTCGGAGGCTGCCAACGCACCGCCACATCGCGCCAACGCGCAAGCATCCAACAACG
>JANMNK010000544.1:0-5153 GCA_031373875.1 Pirellulaceae bacterium
GCCACAAACGATAATCCGGCTGCAGCAATAACGGCTTGGCAAAATTGGTTTACGGAAACGTATCCTAACCATTCCGCCGCCGTGCTTCCAACGGAGACGGATGCCGGAAAATGGACGATGGACCAGCTCAACGAATTCTTGGACGGTCTCAAAGGAAAAGCGGGCGACAAAACGGCTGGCCTCATCGCTTATGAAAAGGCCCGCTGTGCAAGCTGCCACGTCATGAACGGCAAAGGGTCTGCATTGGGTCCCGATCTAACGAGCGTTGCAAAACGTTTTACTCGTCAAGAAATGTTGGAGTCGATATTGTTCCCTTCGCATGTTATCAGTGACCAATACACTACTCGTCGCGTCCTGACAGTCGGCGGTGAAGTGCATGTCGGCATGGTGTCGGATCGCGTGGACGGCAGCCTCAGTATTCGACGAAGTGACTTGTCTGAAGTCGTTGTACCAGCCGAAGATGTCGAGGAGCTCAGCCTAAGCAAAACGTCTTTCATGCCAAGCGGATTGTTCGACAATTTGAACCTGTACGAAATTCGTGACATGCTAAGCTACTTGGGCTACTTGCCCGATGCAGAGCAAGTCAATCAAGCGAATCGTTCCCAGAAAATTGTCAAATAACGATACGGTGTTTCATCGCTGATCAAATTACCGCCGTTGTCGAAAACAATCGGAATTGAAAGTTCGACACGGCGCAACCAGTGCGAGGGAGTACCAATAGGATGTTGACGGGCCTCTTGCGAGACGAATTGCTTGCGGCAGAACCGTTTCCTTATCCGTCCGTTATCTTTTGACTGATTCGGAAGTATCGGGCAAATCGGAAGCGCAATCATGATTGCAATATGTCCCAACCCGAAGACCAATGCAGCCGTTTGATTATCTATTATCTATTGACTGGATCCTACAAAGTCTCGTTGTGCCGGCCTTTGCAAAAATCCCCGTCAGTAGGCATAAAAATCGCGATCGAGAGCAAGCAGTTGGAGCGAATCACGATAAAACAAAATGCTCCAATAGCGGGAACTGAGTCTTGTCATTCGGGTCCTGCCTTCGAATCGATCCTTCGCGACACAGACTTTCGATTCGCTTATTCTATGGCAGGTGTTTTGCTCGCCAGTGGTGTGTTCCATTTGCTTTTGTTGGCGGTCACCGGAGCGGATTGGGAGGGTTCGATTTCACCTAGGAAGCCCGCACTCTTTGGGATTTCGGCGGGACTCACGGCATGGTCCATTGTTTGGGTACTGACCAAAGTCTTTCCGCGCCCAAGTGACGGCCTTTTCGCGAATGTCATAACGCTCAGCCTCGTCCTGGAAGTTGCTTTGATCACGATTCAGTTCTGGCGTGGGGTACCATCGCACTTCAATCACTCGACCGGGCTCGATACGGCCATCGAACTTGTCATGCTGATCCTAATTCTCGAAGTGACCCTTGGCATTTTTTGGCTTACGATTCGTTGTCATCGATTGCCCGAAATGGACGCCGCCATGGCAGTAGCCATTCGAGGTGGGATGTGGCTCCTGTTGATTTCCTGCGGACTTGGAATCGGGATTTCGGTCTTGGGCACATTCAATCAGTTGTCAGGGGACGCGGCGGAACGTTGGGGGCGTGCTGGCGTTCTTAAATATCCGCATGGCGTTGCGCTGCATGCGATTCAGACGTTGCCGATACTGGCGTGGTTCCTTGGCCGACTCCAAGTTCCGCGCAGCGAGAAACTCGTGTTGTCTGCCGTCGTCGCGCAGACCATGTTCTTGGGTGTTGCAATCTGGCAAACAGCTTTGGGGCGTGCGCGTTTCGATATGGAGCCCTTTGCGATGATGCTGTTTGGCCTAGCTGTCCTACTTTCGGCATTCCCGGTAGTCGCAGCGGTCGCCGCAGTGATGCGACTGGCTATGAAACGAAACAAGTAGATTTTCAACGTTCGCCGTGAACAATGCGTGGACACTGCGGCACGCTCGTTGGACGAGGCAATTTGGAATTCAAAATTGGTCGCGGTCATGCTCGGTGTGCATGCACAATCATTGCGTTTGTGATAGGCTTGGTCAAAGTTACAATTGGTGTTTAGCTCAGGAGTAAATGACGTGGATGCGATCGAAATTTTGGGAGGTTTGCTTGCCAATAAGTCTGGCGGTTCGGGAATGGGAGCCAAGATTTTAAAAGACATTTTGCTGGGAGGTAATCGCTCCGCGCCCAAGCCTTCGGAATCGAGAACGCAACCCCGCGCCGAATCACGAACGACGGCACCCCAAACGGATCAACAATTCGACTTGGACCGCGAAGCAAGCCGACTCGAAGATCTCCTGAATGTCGCAAATAACCGCCGTGCCGAAACATCCTCCAGCCAACCGTCGTCTGTGCGCCGCACGGAGCCATTCAATCCAAATCCGCAGGTCAATTCCAACGCTTCGTCTGCATCCAGACAACAGGGTTCACAATACGAACAACGGCAAACGATTCCGTTCCCAAATCAGAACGTGCCGCCCAAGCAATACGACTCGCGTCCAACAGGTGCGGATTCGCAAAACGACCAGGCGCTCGTTCTTGTGCGGGCAATGATCAATGCAGCCAAGTGCGACGGCGAAATCAGCCAGGAAGAGCAAAATAATATCTTGTCGCAATTCCAAGACGTTTCGCAGGAGGTCATTCAGTACCTTCGCCAAGAATTTGCCAAGCAACTGGATGTGCGTGATTTTGCTTGGTCGGTTCCGATTGGAATGGAACAGCAAGTTTACATGATATCGCTGACTGCAATCGACTTGGATCGCCAAACCGAGGTCGACTATTTGAGGGAATTGGCGCATGGGCTCAGACTATCACCGCCGGTGTGGAATCAGATTCATCAGCGACTTGGTATTCAGTCGATCTTTTGAAATCCAATTGCAGATCGCGGCCCATTTTGAAGTGTTGTGTTGGTTCCTGAGTTTCCCATTAGGTATTGAAAGTTAGATTTGGAGTGTCACCATGAAGCTGGCTCACGGAAAACAAATCGTTACGAACGGACAATTGGTTGACGGCCGCGGTGGCCAGCCTACGACGAATGCAACCGTGGTGATCGAAGATGGCTTTATTCGATATGCCGGACCCGCCGAAGCGGCACCGTTATTACCACCCGATACGGCCAAGATCGATGCGCGCGGTGGAACGATTATGCCAGGACTTGTCGAAGCGCATTTTCACGCGACTTATTTCAATATTGCGGCACTGGAAGACTTGGATATCAAGTACCCGGTCGAGTACGTATCGCTGTTATCTTCCGTCAACACGCGGTTGGCTTTGGAGTGTGGATACACGGCAGCGAGATCGGGTGGATGCTTGTTTAACGTCGACGTTTGGTTGAAAAAGGCAATCGAAGAGGATCTCGTTCCAGGCCCTCGTCTGTCTGCATCCGGTCGCGAGATTTGCTCGGCGGGTGGATTGATGGATTGGAATCCAGAATTTCGAAAAATCGGAATGGAAGGCTTGGTATTCATCATCAATGGTCCCGACGACGCTCGCCGCGCGGTTCGAAGTTTAGTGAAGGACGGTGTGGAATGGGTCAAAACTTATCCCACTGGCGATGCAGCTTCGCCGGATGTCAACGATCACCACACGTTGTGCATGACATTCGAAGAAATGCATGCTGTGGTCACGACCGCCCATAACCACAAAATGAAAGTGACCGGTCACTGCCGTGCAACGGAAGGCATCAAGAATGCACTGCGAGCCGGATACGACAGTCTGGAACATGGAACATTCATGGATGACGAAGCGATGGACATGTTACTGGAACGCGACGTTCCCGTCGTGCCAGCATTGTATTTTGAAAAAGCCAGTGTGTTGTTAGGCCCCGAATTTGGTTTGTCACAAGCGGTCATCGACGGCCATCAAGAAACACTCGATGGAGGCATGGAGAGCGCCCGTCGCATCCTCCGCGCCGGCGGTCGTTTGGGAATGGGCGGCGATTATGGATTCGGCTGGAACCCGCACGGCGACTATGCACGCGAGTTAACCTTTTTCGTAAAAGATGTTGGATTGACACCTTTGGAAGTCATCACATGCGCGACGAAGACGGGCGCGGAAATTATGGGGCGTGAAAAGGAATTCGGTACCGTCGAAGTCGGCAAATTGGCGGATTTGTTGATTGTTGACGGCGATGTTGTCGGCGATATTTCGATCCTAGAAGATCGCTCAAAATTTATCGCGGTAATGCAGGGCGGAGTTATCAAAGCGGGACAAATGGCAACTCCATTTCCAACAGTCGTCACACGCGAAAAGAAGTAAGGGCGTCCTTCATGTCACTCGGCACGCATCCGTGGCACTCTTTGGATTTCATGACGGAGACGAAACTCGACCTGGGCGATCGCCACTTGCAGGTCGCACGCAATCGTCCATCGCAATCACCTCAGCTCCTGCTGTTGCACGGCGTGTTACGGAATTGGTGGTCGTTCTATCCCATTTTGCCAACCCTCAGCGCAGACTATTCGATCGCAGCACTCGACTTTCGGGGGCATGGTGGTTCAACTCCCTGTGAGCCCTACTCTGTGCTTGACTACGTGTTCGACGCTGTCAAAGCCATCGAACGATTCGATCAACCGTTTGTGCTTTACGGTCACTCGTTAGGAGCCATGGTCGCATTGGCCGCTGCCAACGCTGTACCTAATAAAGTGAAAGCCGTCGTCCTCGAAGATCCTCCCTTTTCGACGATGGGCGAAAGATTGCTTTCCCTGAATTTGCATCGTTATTTTCAAGGGGTGGAAAACTGCTTGGTGGAAGAAAGACCTCTGGATGGGCAAGCGATGTTTCAGGCGTTTTCCAATATTATCGTCGACCGGACAATGGATGGTACGCCCATTCGCGTCAGGGATCAGCGCGATGAGACGGCACGAAGATTCTCTGCGGATTGCCTCATGCGGGTCGATCCGAAGGTCCTGGCGCCCATCACTTCAGGAAAGTGGCTTGAGGGATACAACTTGCCGCAGATTCTCGAAAACGTCCGATTTCCCGTTTGGATGTTGCAAGCCGATCAGCGCATGGGAGGCATGTTGAGGGACGACGATGCAGGTCTGATCACATCGACGCTGAAGCAACAGTGCCATTCAGAATACTTTGCCAATATTGGTCACAGCATTCATTGGTCAAAACCTGGCGAAGTCATCGCGGGCCTACGTCGCCTGTTATTG
>JANMNK010000596.1:0-3261 GCA_031373875.1 Pirellulaceae bacterium
CAATGGCAGACGCCAGCGAAGCGTCGTCTTCGATTAAGAGTACCCTTAGGGCCATGTACTGAAACCTTCATTTTCGAGCTGATAACGGCTCGCAGTCTGTTCGACTGACTTGCGGAGACAAATTTTTGAGCAATATTGGGCTCGAAAGCGGGCGACATTGTAGAGACTTTTTCAAAGGAATGAATTGGCTTAGGCGATTACAAGCTCCTTTACAGCCAACCTTACCTTTTTGTAAGAATGCTGCCTTAGGCCCCTACATTGAGGCAAACTTGGCCTTGTCTTCTTCGACTGGTTGTGAAAACTAGACATTCGCCGACAATTTGCGAGTCAACTCGATCTGGCACCCTGGCCCGGACCTCGAATGTCCGCCGTGAATATAAAGATTCGTGATATCGTTTTCCTAAGGAAGTAATGTGAACACCTCGCGCCGGACCAAATTGGAATCGATGCTGGCACTTGAGCCACGAGATACATTTCTACGATATGCCTTGGCAATGGAAATGCGTAAAGAAGGGGCGACCGAGGATAGTCTTCGTGAGCTGCATTCGCTGACCCAAGACTCTCCGCCGTACGTTCCCGCTTTCTTGATGGCGGCCCAGCAGCTAGTCGACGAGTCCAGAATTCAGGATGCTCGCGAATATTTGCGTCGAGGAATTGACGAAGCTCGCAGTCAAGGCGATCTGCACGCGGCGGGCGAAATGTCCGAATTGCTTTCGCACTTGGGGCAATTTGGCGATTGATCCCAGTCACCTCAACCACGAAACATACCTTTTCTGCTCGGGCACCCGACAGCAGAATCGTATTCAGCGGTAACTGCATCTTGATAGCAAACAACTGCGAAAGCGGCTTTAATGGCTAGCGAAAAAACAGATGCGATTGTCGTTCGCGTCGTCAATTGGAGCGAGACGAGCTGTATCGTAACGTTACTGACTCGCGATTTTGGTTTGATCTCGGGACTCGCCAAAGGGGCTCGGCGTCTCAAAAGTCCTTTCGAGTCTGCTCTTGACCTTCTCGCACTCTGTCGAATAGTGTTCATCCCGAAAGCCGGAGATGTGCTTGACTTATTGACCGAAGCTAAACTCTTGCGTCGTTTTCGCAGTGGGCAACAGTCTTTACTGAGCCTTTACTGTGGATATTACGTAGCGGAGTTGTTGACGGCAACAATTCATGCGGATCAACCGCTACCTGAGCTTTTTGACGTTACTGATTTTTGCCTTCGTGAACTTGATGAGGGTGGATCACCATTCGTTGCTACGTTGAGATTTGAGTTGCAGATACTTCGTATTCTTGGGCACTTACCTGCCCTGGATCGTTGTGCTGCGTGTGGCGACCTTATGCAAGCGGAGTCATTCGCGAACTTTGGGTTGGCAGTAGGTGGTGTTTTATGCCGAAATTGTTTACCAGGTCAAAACCATATTTTTAAGTTGCGACATACGTCCATCGAGATCCTCAGTCGATTATCACAATCGACTTGGAACGATGTAACGCTGCCGCAGATCACGTCTGAAAACAAATACGAAATCCGACGAACCATCCAGCGATATTTGACTTACCACATTGACCGCAAGTTACGTTTACACGATTTGCTTGATGATTTGGCACGTTGACAAGGATGTCATAAGCCATGCTTAAACGAAGAACAACCATTGCCGCCACAGTACTTTTGACTGCATGGTCATGCTGCGCTCTGACCGGCTGCAGTTTGTTTCGCCCTGATAAAGATCGCTTGGATGAGTATGACCAAGCGAGTCGTGATATCAATTCGTACGAAGACAAAGACGGGAACTTCATACGTCCAGAAGGCTTGCGAGCAGACAAACGCCGCACGGCACCGTTGCCCGGTTTCGTGAAATCGATTCCTTACATCGGTGAGAAGCCGATCGACAAGGAAAAATGCAACAAAATCTATGCCGAAGCCGATGCTGTTTTTGAATCAGCCAAAGCCGCTAACGAGGAAGATCGAGCAGCGTTATTTCGACGCGCCGCAAAACTTTACAACGAAGCTGGCAAATACTGGGTCAGCAGCGCCAGAGAACAAGATGCTTTGCTGATGGCTGCAGAAAGTAGTTTCTTTGCCGAAGACTACACCAAGGCCGAAAACTATTACACCAAATTAGTCAAAGACTATCCGCGAACACGCTACTTGGATTTAGTCGATTCGCGTCGCATGGCGATCTCGTTGTATTGGCTTCAAGTCGCCGAGACAAAAAAATCTCCGTTCCAAGTCGTCAATTTGACCGACAAGAAACTGCCTTGGAGCGATGTCGATGGTCATGGCCGCCGCGTCCTCGAACATCTGAGGTTGGATAACCCAACAGGCAAATTGGCAGACGATGCTACCATGGAACTTGCCAACGAAGCATTCAAGAAAAACGACTATCAAACGGCGGCGGATACGTATTCGGATCTGCGTATGACTTATCCAGATAGCCCGCACCTCTTTAAAGCACACTTTCTCGGTTTGAAAGCGATCGTTGAGACATACCAAGGAGCAGAATACGACGCATCCAGTTTGGATGAAGCGGAAAAGCTTGTGAAAAAAATCGTGCGTTCTTTTCCCAAGGAAGCTCAAGAAGAACAAGTCTATCTGAATCGTATTTTCGCCGAAATTCGCTACAAGAAGGCCGAACGATTGTGGTTTCAAGCTGACTATCGCATGAAGAAAGGGGAGAACAACGCCGCTCGCGGTTATTTGAACGACGTTCTCAAAGATTACAGCGACACGCCCTTCGCAGAAAAAGCAACAGAAGCGCTTGCGAAAATAGAAGACCGGCCCGGCGACCCGCCGCAACGATTTGAATGGCTCGCCAACATGTTCCCGGAAAGCGACAAGGTCAAACCGCTGATCGCCGTACCTGAGGCAAAACCCGATGGCAAATAACGGCACGCTTCAGAATAAGGCTTGGATCAAGTCCTGTGCGTGCTGGATGACTGCCTTGGGATTATTTTCGATCGTTTTTCCGGGTTGCGCGCGGTATCAATTTGGGTTAACGAATCTATATCGTAACGATATTCGAACAGTCCACGTGCCCATTGTGCGAAGCGACAGTTTGCGACCTGACATTGGCGTGCGTTTGACGGAACTTCTACAGAAACGAATCGAAGAACGCACTCCATTTAAAATTGTTTCTGACAGCACAGCCGATTCGGTTCTCGTCTGCCGATTGACGTCGGATACCAAACAAGTCGTGACGGAGACGAGGACCGACGAGCCGCGAGTTTTGAAAAGCGTCATGACCGTGGATTGCTCGTGGACGGATC
>JANMNK010000598.1:0-2718 GCA_031373875.1 Pirellulaceae bacterium
AAGTCGTCGCGGCGTTGAAGAAGCTTCGTTCACACTCCACCCGCATGGAATCCCACACGGCCCCCACCCCGGCACGATCGTCGCAAGCCGAAAAATGGCCCGAACGGATGAACTGGCAGTGATGGTCGACACATTTCGCCCCCTGCATGTTGCCCAGCAAGGCATGAAATACGACGACCCCGATTATCCAATGTCCTGGCTCGATTAAGCGACCGAACCTTATTCTGTCGCAGTTATTTTGCTTGACGTGTGTGTTGTGTGCTTTGAAGTTGGTACTGATAGTTTTCCAGTTGATAAGTTTGCAGTTGTTTACACTCACTTCTTTCTCCCCTTCTCCTCGGTACTCCGAGGAGAAGGGGTCGGGGGATGAGGAGCCAAAGCATCTCAAAAACCCACACCCAATCAAAATCCCAAAATATTCGAACGCCCAATTAATTGTTTACGAGCACTTGAGGACATTTGCTCTCCCTTCAAACCCAAAGACTAAGCAAATTACCCAATGGAAATAGACGTTTCACAAACACCGGTCATCGAAGCCTATCAAATGCTTGTCGGATTGGTAACGCCGCGGCCTATCGCTTGGGTCACAACCGTATCCAAAAATGGCATTGTTAATCTTGCACCGTTTAGTTTCTATAACGCGTTTGGTGCGAACCCACCGGTTGTCGTTTTCTCTCCGACACTCCGCCGAAACGGAACAAAGAAAGACACATTATTGAACATCGAAGACAACCGACAATTTGTCATCAATGCCTCGACCGCGCAGCACGCTTCGCAAATCAATCTATCGTCCAAGGAAATTTCGCCGGATGAAAGCGAAATCGAGTTGGTGGAAATGCACTCGCACCCGTCCGTACGCGTTGCACCGCCAAGACTACGAGAATCGCCGTTTGCATTGGAATGCGAATTGATAGAAATCATTCCTGTTGGAGACGGACCGATATCCGCGAATCTCGTTATAGGTCGCATTGTCCATATGCACGTCTCCGACGAAATTCTAGACGCCAATCAACGTCCAGATCCTCGCAAACTGCAAGCCATTGCAAGACTGGGTGGCGAATACTGGTGCCATACAACTGATTTGTTCCAGATGAATCGGCCATAGTCGATTGCGCGTCATCGCGTTTTTCCAGTGAAACAAATTGAACTTGCGCTTCGGACCACGAAAGGCGGGGATTGACAATACTCTTGTGCTCGTACTCCAACGTAGCTCCCGATCGAGTACGAGTACGAGTACCGTTTCACTGAGTACGAGTACGATGTTGATGCGATCGATACCGGCGAGCAGCGAGAAGTCAAAAACAAATTGAACTCTGGGTGAGTGCTACTCAAGCAGTTCCATACCGAGTTGTTTCATTTTCCGGTACAAGTTGGAGCGCTGCAGGCCAAGATTCTCGGCCGCCAAAGTCATGTTCCGTTTAGCTCGCTCGATATGACTTTGAATGTACTGCCGCTGGAATGCGTCGGTTGCATCTGACAAGCTTGCATGCAAATTGATAGCATCGCTCGACGATGAATCGCGTATTGGCGACTGGACGAAATCCAGATCCACGTCTTCGATGACGTCGGCCGGGCAAAGATACGCGATGCGCTCAACGAGATTGCGTAACTCGCGGACATTACCGGGCCACGAGTGCGACAGCAATCGACGGCGTGCCGACTGGGACCACTCGGGAATACCTCGCCCGATCTTTCGGCAAAATGACTCCATAAAAAAGTTTGCAATCTCCAGAATATCATCGCCTCGCTCTCGCAGAGATGGCAACCGAACTGTGACAACCGTCAGCCGAAAATAAAGGTCTTCGCGAAACTTCTTTTGGCGGACTAGATCGACCAAGTTCTGATTCGTGGCAGCCAAAACACGAACATCGACTGGAATGGGGACGGAGCCACCGACGCGTACAACGACTTTTTCTTCAAGAACACGAAGCAGTTTCGCTTGGCCATTCATACTCATGTCGCCAATTTCGTCGAGCAACAATGTCCCGCCGGAGGCGACTTCGAATTTGCCAGCCCTCGCTTCGTGGGCATCGGTGAACGCACCTTTTTCGTGCCCAAATAATTCGCTTTCCAAAAGCGATTCCGTCAACGCCGCGCAATTCACTGCAATAAACGTTTCGTATTTGCGGCGACTTTGATAATGGATTTGACGGCTGACGACTTCTTTGCCAGTTCCATTTTCCCCGAGCAACAAGACAGCTAAATCCGTATCGGCTACACGCTGGACGGTCGAACGCAAAGATTGAATCGCTTTACAATTACCCAACAAAGGCGTCTGATCCGCGGCGTCCTGCGTCAATCGTTCGCGCACTTGGATCAGTTGTTGGATTTGCTGCATGTTAAACAAAGCCGCCGAAGCGTGCTTGGCTAGTTCTTGCAGCGCCACTTCGTCATCAGCCGAAAATCGGCCTTTCCGATGATTCAGGACTTCGAAGACTCCCATCGCTTTGCCTTTGGCATCCATCAGTGGAACCGCGACGAGTGAGTCGGTTCGGTATCCACTCTGAGCGTCGACGTTACGATTGACTTCGTCCGAGGGATCGGACCTGTCCCAGCGTCGCGACTGCAACGTTTTGAGAACCGCGCCGGCCACACCTTGGTTGTCCGGGATGCGAAGCGCTTTGCCTTCGACTCCTAAGGCCGGATGGCCGACAAGTTGCCGATCGGTTTTGTCCCACAAGAAAATACTCGCGCGATCCGCATCGAGTAAAGACGTCG
>JANMNK010000640.1:0-3595 GCA_031373875.1 Pirellulaceae bacterium
TTTTTATTGCTCGTTCCTCACTCAACACCAACAATGGGTGCACATCAGTGGCGACAATGGCTTTGTCGAACTAGACGATTTTGTTTTGCCATTCTTCGGTCCTGAGGTGGGTTTCGATGCGAGCAATAATCATTTTCATATTCAAGGTTGCGACTTCAACATGGAACGACATCGCAAGCATTATTCCGTGAACGAGTACGCCAACGGTCACGCAAACAGCCAAGAAGTAAACATGGTTCGGAATTTTGCCACTCACGTACTTAGTGGTAACGTGAGCGAGGAATGGGGTCAGATCGTCCTCACGACCCAAACGGTGCTTGACGCGTTGTGGAAATCGGCTGGCAAAGGCAACGCTGTCATTGACCTTGCTTAAGCTAGATTGGCCAGAGAAAACGTTTCCTTATGTTATTTGGTGAGCTGTGGGTGACCTGCACCCCCCGATACTACGACCCAGGGACATTTTTGCAACTTGGCGGGCCAATGCGGTACTTTCGTTGACGAATAGTGTTATTAGATGAGTAAGCGCGGAGAGATGCTTAGGAAAAAGGCAGCGAAACTGCCGGTACCAAATAGGTGGAAAACCGCTTGGCGACTGCCGAAGAGATAAGTCTGGCATTTTTCGGATTTTTTTCCTAGCATGCCACTGCACGGATGCGATATGTTGATATGAGGAGCGATTTTGCTCCACATCTCTCTTAACCCACTAATCGATCCTAAGATCGAAACAGGGAGATCTAGCTGATGTCTGTAGACTGGTATTTTATGAAGAAAGGATTCTTCGGTACTCACAAAACTGTGGGTCCGATCTCCGAAGTTGAGCTTTGCAAGAAAATTGAAAAAGGCGAGGTCACACCCGAAACCTTGTTGTCGAGCACGAGCAAGACTCACGGTCACTGGCTTCGTATGCGGGAAATTCGCGTTGCTATGAAGCATTGGGACAAAACGCATTCAACCAATGGAGCTGCCTGAGAAGGGCAGATGTGCATCACTTTCCAACAAGCGCCAAGATGCTACGTGCATCAGGCGCTGTTATCTAGAATTTGGTGATGTCGAATTATTTCTTTTGCAATTGCATTTTGCGAAACTGAATTTTCATCGGTTCGCCAGCATGTAATTGTAGCGCCAGGATTCCTTCGGCTGCTGCATTCTCTTTTTGTTCATCAACAACTTCGGACATTAGCGTGTCGTTGATGTAATGCTGGACCTTGTTTCCCTGGGCAACGATCTTGTATCGATTCCATCCGTTCTTGTCGACTTTGCCAGCTAATGCATCGGCATCACCAGCCGAGCCAACCACCTTCTTTTCTCCACTTGCCGTAATCGTGACAATCTGCCCACGCTCAGCCAAAATACCGCGACCGCGCTCTTCGTAGTTGATGCCCGTATATCGCATCGTCGAATCGATATCCGCTTGATAACCACCAACAATAAATTTTTTGGCGTCGTGCACTTTGCTTCGATATTGAATGCCCGAGTTACCGCCTTGGATTCGATATTCTAAATTCAGTTCGAAATCGCCAAGCTTGCCGTCTTTCCAAATCAAGAAGGTATTGTGCGCAATGGGCTTGTCGGCTTTGGTCGTTCCCGTGATTGCACCATCCTCGACATTCCAGAGAGTTGTATCACCTTCCCATCCAGTGAGGTCTTTGCCGTTAAAAATTTCATCGGCTTTGGGTTTCTTTTCCTGAGCATCAGCAAGCTGACCGAATTGGACCAAACAGCAAAGCGCCAAGCAGCAAGCTGAAATTCGTCGATATTGGTTTTGTAATTTCATCACATAAAGTCCTTTTGAGGCGGGAAAGTAATTCGGGGTGGAAAATCGCGGTTTGATCGCAATCTACCACTTCGAGTGAATATAGCTCCGAAGCGGTGGAGTGAATCTACTAGATGCTAATTCTACGAAATCGAAATGGCTAGTCATAGGAAGTGGATTCGGCTCGAACTGGCAAAACAAACAAACTTCACAGGAGGCTGAAAATCGCCTCCATATCAGTGGAATCCTTACCAGGACTTTGAAGACCCTGCATACATGAGTTGCCAAATGACCACAGCAGAGAGAAACACGGAAAGAATGGCTGCAGTCAAAACTCAGCGACCGATTTTCTTTGGGTCGAAGATCAAGTAATCGACAGTACAGACGATTGTAGGAAGAAATAAAACGATCGCGTAGATCCAGACAGAGCGTCCTTCACTGAATAGTCGCGTTGTCGCCGTCATCAGGGAAGCAAACAACACCAAGGGAGCGGCAAGAGAATAGCTCCAGTTCGTATGACGGAGACTAAAGTATGTGGCCAAAGCCAAACTGGATATCCAAAATGCTAGTGACCAATTGGCTAATGCCGAGTAACTGGTTGCGGCCATCATGAAGACACTGCCAAGGCACGCGACAACGATCCACAAGTACCAACGATGACCATGACGCGCTGCAATACCCTGCATCGACAAGGTGTTCCAAACACAACTCACGACTACAGCCATGCACCAAAAGGGATACTCTGGATGTATGTCCTTCCAAGAATCGGCTGTCGGAAAAATAATCCATGCAGAGATACAGGCAACGCTCGTAACTATGGCGAGCCCAAGAGTTGTGTTGCGACTGCAATAGGATGCGATCAATCCAGAGGCCAAAATTGGCCATACTGAGCGTTTCCACGGATCATCTCCTGACCACCATTCAAAGCCCGACATAGCGGTAAGCGATATGAACAATCCCAACCACCAAATCGTGGTGGCCAATGCGCGTCGCAAAATAGGAGCGGCTTGGTTAAAGCCCGAACCCGCCACGAGTGCTGCAATGACGCTTGCGACCAAGGGAATCAGAATGCACCACAGTCCTTCTTTCCACCCAATGACCATTCGACCCTCGGTGCAAGCGATCTAAAGCAAAATCTCGGCTCTCGTAGGACGGGTCTCCCGGCCCGTCCAACAACATACAAAACTGGCCTCCAAATCATACCACTCATACACAGGACGGGCCCGGAGGCCCGTCCTACTTTTTTTATAGTCTCAACCATTGAAGTTGTGACGATGCACTAGCAATCGAGCAACTCGATTACATCTTGAAAACGAGCAACGCTTTGATATCAACTTCCTTGTTGATTTTGCCTTCGCCGTAAGTCATTCCCCACTTCGTACGGTCGATTTTGAAATCCACGTTCAACTTCATCGTTTTATCTTCATGTTCGACTTTGGCAGGAACCACCACTTCGACCGTCTTGTCGAGCATGGTCAGTTTGCCGTGGATCTTGGCTTCGGTCTCGTTGATCGGTTCAACCTTTGTTGATTCGAAAGTGATCTTGGGATACTTCCGAACGTTGAAGAAGTCTGGATTCTTAAGGTGGTTCGTCAAGTTGTTGTCATCGGAATAGAGGCTTTCCGTCTCCATTACGATTTTCAATTCGCTCTTGGCAGGGTTTTCAAGGTCGGCTTTGGCAGTAACATCGAACTTCTTGAAACCTCCCGTGTGCTTGCCATCGGACTTGCTGCCGACGAATTCAATTTTCGATTTCTCAGCATCCAGTTTCAGCTCCTCAACCGCGCGCGCTTGAACCGAGAAAATCAAACCAAACAACATTGCCCATACCGTAACATTTTT
>JANMNK010000737.1:0-1967 GCA_031373875.1 Pirellulaceae bacterium
GTTCGACTAGCACACTGGGATCAACATCGCTATTCGCGAGAATTCAAACGAAAAAGCTAACTAAATCGTCGCCTACTGCAAGTTTTCGAGATAAATCCCATTTCGGAAATTCTGGAAATTCTGCGAAGGATCGCTTCCTTCCGAGCATCCAAGTGAAAAACATGTCGCTTGTTTTGCACGTTTTGGAGAGTGGCGTGTCAGTTGCTCCGAATATGCCGATAAATCGAGTCATGCCGAAGAATGGTCGCGATAATTCCGGCAATCCAGGGTTGTCGCCACCATCGATATCCGACAATCGAGATAACCGGAACGACTATCGCTTCGCGATGATTGTGGCACGGTAATCTTGGCCGTGATTCTCGGTCGAGACGAACGAGCCACAATGTGCCGAATTGCCGGACGTTTCATCCAACTGAAACCTTAGTTTGCCATGAAGAAAACCTTTTGCCTTACTCAAGTGGTCTTGGTGTTAGTTACTACGGTAAACTCACTGGGTTGCGTCAGGCGTCCGCACGCTAAAAACCCGATCGCGGGGACTGATCTCAAATCGCAATTTCTTGTGCCAGCCAACAGTCCAGAGTATTCGGAGTTGTCGATTGATCGTTCCCTTAAAACGTCGCCGCGAATCGCGAAGGCTTCGCATCAACCTGAGAGAGATGAATCTGCTCAGGCGACTGTAAGCGTTGCGAGCGCCATTCAATCAGCAGGTTCGCAATCCGACGATTTTGAAACGGTGGCAAATTCATCCGGAACTTCGGTAGTGATGTCGTTGGAGGACTTTGAGTCACTTGCATTGGCAAACAATCCAACACTTTGTGAACTCGCAGCTACAACTCAGAAGGCAGCGGGGTTCCGAACGCAGGTTGGGCTGCGAGCCAATCCCATTGTTGGCTATCAGGGAACACAACTCGCCGACCAAGGAACCGATCAGCATACGGCCTTTGTTCAGCAGGAGATTGTTACCGGTGGAAAACTGGATTTGAACCGTCGCGTTTTAAATGAGGCGCTTCGCGCCCAACTTTTGGAACTGGAGGCACAAAAACTTCGAGTCTCGACAGACATTCGAATTCGCTTCTTTGAGGCACTCGCGTCGCAACGACGCATCGAGCTTATCAAAGAGTTTCAATCGGTCACAGCGAAAGGGCTTGAGCTCGCAAACTTGAGAAAGAAAGCTTCCGAAGGTTCCCAGCTTGAAGTTCTTCAAGCAAAAGTGCAGAAGAACGAGATTGATTTGGCGCTCCAACAAGCCGAGCTAACCTACGCGGCGACTTGGAGAGAATTGGCTGCCTTTGCTGGATCGCCATCGCTGCCAGTTTCTCGATTGCAAGGCGAGTTGCCGATGTCACCAGCAGATCAAGACTGGACCGCCATGACGACCTCGGTTTTGGAACTGAGCCCTGAATATGACGCTGCAACAGTGCGTGTCAGGCAAGCACTCGCTAATTTGCAGCGACAGGGGGTTCAAGCAATTCCAAACCTTACAGTCTCTCTTGCAGGCGGATCCGATCGTGCAACAAACTCTGGCATGATCAACTTGCAAGTCGGGGCTCCCATCCCAGTGTTCAACAAGAATCAAGGGAACATTGCCGCCGGCCAAGCAGAGTATCGTCGAGCTGTTATGGAAGCAAAACGTGTTGAAGACTCCATCAAAGCAAGAATGGCTGTTGTATCCAGAGACTACGATACTTCGTCCGTAGCGGTGACAAAATACGCAACCGAAATATTGCCAAGTGCACAAGAGTCGCTCGTATTAGCCGAGCAAGCTTACCAAGGAGGCTAGACGAGCTTCGTACAAGTCCTAATTGCGCGTCGAACTTACTTCGACGCTAATCTTCTGTATGTCGCCGCTCAATCGCAGCACGCTCAAGCCAAGTCAAAAGTGGACGGCCTTGTATTAACAGGCGGACTCGACGCGGTCATCGACAATAGCGGAGACGATGGCCTTCGTGGGCTTACGTTTAGTCAAC
>JANMNK010000748.1:0-5629 GCA_031373875.1 Pirellulaceae bacterium
CGCAAATGTTGGACCCGACACCTACGACGCAGAAATCGAATCCAAGTCCTTCGCGAAGCAAACCGCCTCGCGCAGTCTCAAAAACGGCCGCATCCACCATGGGATTCATTAAAACTGCTCGGGCGCTTTGTGGTCCGCTGCAATCGCCGGTGTCGATGCGGCGGCCGTCGACATAGATACCATCGGTGCAGGTCATCCCGATGTGACGTCCTGTGCACGATAGGATATGTGCTACTAACCGCGTCGTTGTGGTCTTGCCGTTCACGCCGGTAACAGACACGATCGGTATACGACCATTTTCACCGTTTGGAAAGATCAGATCGACGATCGCGTCACCCACGGCTCGCGGCGTTCCATGGCTAGGTTCCAAATGCATCCGCAAACCGGGACCCGCGTTGACTTCGACAACTACGCCATGCTGTCCATGCAAGGGCTGCGAAATATCCAAAGCGACCATGTCGATACCTGCGATGTCTAGGCCAATCACTCGAGCTGCATCGACCGCTTGTCGCGCGACATCGGGATGAACGAGATCGGTAACATCCATAGCTGTTCCACCGGTGCTTAAATTAGCATTCCTGCGAATCAAAACCCGCTGGCCCGCTGGCGGTACGCTTTTCAGGGAAAAACCTTGTTCTTGAATGACTGCGAGGGAAACAGCGTCCAGGGGAATTCGACTAAGAGAAGTTGCGTGCCCGTCGCTGCGACGTGGATCTTGGTTGACCAAGTTTACCAATTGCTCGACAGTCGACTCGCCATCGCCAATGACGTTCGCTGATTCTCGTCGCGCAGCCGCAACTAGTTTTCCGCCAACGACGAGCAAACGGTAATCGTCGCCGGGAGCAAATTTCTCCACGATGATCGTTGGCTCTTCTTCGCGTGCGGCATGGTAGGCAGCGATAACTTGTTCACGCGTTACGAGGTTGGTTGCAACGCCCCGACCGTGATTCCCATACTGAGGTTTGACCACGACAGGAACGCCGATCTCTTGCGCAACTTCCCAAGCTTCCTCCGCGCTATGAACGGTCTCTCCTTCAGGAACGGGCACACCGACAACGCGTAGCAGTGAGCGAGTCAGTTCCTTGTCTTGTGCGATGGATTCGGCAATCGCGCTCGTGCTACCGGTTTCTGCGGTGCAAATGCGGCGCTGTTTTGCTCCATATCCAAACTGAACCAAGCTGCCGCTGTTGAGGCGACGCCAAGGGATTTGTCGTTTGCGTGCAGCATCGACGATCGCACCGGTACTTGGACCCAAGCACACGTCGTGAGCCAAGTCCCGCAAGGCTTCGATTTCGGCAGGCAAGTTAAAAGAACCGGCTTGAATCGCAGCCGATAATAACTCCATCGCTTTGTCCAAGCATTTGAGTCCTACGGTTTCATCACCATACTCAACGATCGCTTTGAAAACGTTTGGACTGGTGCTGGTGGCAATGGTTCGAAATTCGACTTTGGGGCCAACCATCGATTGAAATTGGATTGCAATTTCGGACAGCATCTCGACAGCCCATTGTCGAGCACAGGGCGAGGCACAGTCGGACGACGAGTGAACCTTGCTAGTTGGCTGCGAGGGGCCTTCGAGTGTAGGCATCCACTGAAAAAGCCGCTGCATGAACGTCGGTATATCGGCAATCGCGATTTCGTGTTCGTCGATTTCGATCCAGGCTTCGAGTAGAGGATGTTTTTTCCAAATGTTCGGGCCACGTAATTTATTGACCTTAACAGTGCGCATTTCTTTTACGCTCGTGCTTATTGCAGGGTGTGTGGTTAAGATAGAATGGAACGAAGTAATAGGATCCTGGTGCTTCGCAAAATCAACACATGGGTGTTTGGATTCCGTTCCTCGGTAAGCAATTTCAAGCGACCAACGTCGCAAATCAATACCGCTAGCATATATGAAATTTTGCCAATCGCTGAAACAAAATTCCTGCACCTACAATTTCTGCTAGCCGACAAATACCGCTTTTATCAAATCGTAATCGAATTTTCGGCTAGGCAAACTTGAACGGTACAGCCGAGGACCTTAACAAAGGCACCCCGAGAATTTACGGACTGTTGCGATTTGCCGCTTCCTTTCGCACGCTCCCCTTGGCGAATTCCAGCTTTCGAATAATACGCAGTCGACTCGTGAAGAAAACAGGATTCGCAAAATCGATTTTTAATGGCTTCATAAGCCACTTTAAAGCACCAGCTACGGCCCACTAGGCAACATTTGCCTTTCTTGGTGATCTGTTCGCTTTCGTCGCGAAACAGTCTACTAGCAAATGCAATAGCTTCCGGATGGTTTCGTGCCCTGACGTTTCCATTGTTTTCAACCTAAGTTGGATTGAATTGTTCTTAAAAATTCCTGACGAATCCCGGGAAATACATCCGAGAACCTGCTTATCAAACTTAATTCTCACGATCCGGACGTAGTTAGCTTGGAAAAGAATTCAGAAACTAAAACCCTCCTAATTCCTGAAAATTGGGCGAGCCAAGTCAAAAAAAGCCTGGGGCCGATTGATGCGCCTCAGGCATATTTCGTCGGCAATCTCAACGGGCAGCTTCACTACCAAGAGTCGTTATTGGTCCTGACCAACCAGTCGCTATTAAGCTTTGGCCACTCACAGGACTTGAATGGCGTAAATAACGCTGACCTCGCGGCAGTAGAGGGAAAATGGCCCTTGCAGCCTGGACTGAAACTGGTCGTTTCGGAACAACGAGGTCTCGGGTCCATTCAACTTGTCGACGCCGAGTCCCGAATCGCTGTATGGAGATTTACTGCAGGTAAGCTTGCCGATGCCAAGCGATTTGCTCAGCAATTTGAGTCCGTGCAAGGCAACGTCGTCGACCGCCCGATTGTCTACGAATCGATGAGCGAAGTATGTCCGATCTGCGGCGGTCCCATGAAGCCGGACGAGTCCGCTTGTCAAAACTGTAGCCCGGAAGCTGCGCCGCCGCCGAGCCGTTCGCTGTGGCGTTTAATTCGTTTTGCCAAGCCACGTGCTTGGAGCATTTTTCTGGGCTTTGCCCTGACTCTGTCCAGCACAGCGGCCGGGTTAATACCGCCGTATTTGACAATGCCGCTTGTGGACAAAGTGTTGATACCTTACCAGACGGGACAATCGACCAGTTTGGACGCCCTGCCCTGGTATCTACTGGGGCTTTTTCTGGCGGCGGTGCTGGCATGGTTGTTGAGTTGGGCCAAGACCTATGTACTGGCCAGCGTGGGGGAAAACATCGCGGCCGATCTTCGCACGCAAACGTACGCGCATCTCCAAAAACTGTCGCTGGAATTTTTCGGAGGCAAACGCACGGGCGATTTGATTTCGCGAGTCAGTGATGACACGCAACGGATATGCGATTTCTTGTCCGTCCAAGTTTTGGATTTTGCAACGGACTTGATCATGATCGTGCTGACCTCTGTCGTGCTATTCTCGATCAATCCCATGATGGCTTTCATCACGTTGCTGCCTTTCCCGTTGATCGCATGGTTAATTCAAAGGGTGCGAGCCCAGCTTCGACATGGATTTGCTCGAGGCTATGCGGCTTGGGCGGAACTGATGAATGTTCTGGCAGATACGTTGCCCGGCATTCGCGTTGTTAAGGCGTTTGCTCAGGAACATCGCGAAGTCAACCGATTTGTCGTGCGCAACCAGCACGTTCTCCAAGCCAACAACCGAGTTAACCGATTGTGGGCCACCTTCGCGCCGGTGATTACATTCTTGACCGACATCGGATTGCTGATCGTATGGGGTTTTGGTGCTTGGCAAGTTGCTCAAGGCAATGTGACGATTGGGGCACTAACCGTTTTTATAACTTACATTGGACGGCTGTTCGCGCGTCTGGATTCGATGAGTCGGATGCTGGCGGCGACTCAACGGGCTGCTGCTTCGACGCATCGCATTTTTGAGATTCTTGATCGCGTACCGAGCGTTGCAGAACCGATTCGTCCCACTCATCCCGGTCGACTCCAAGGCAAGATCGAGCTGCGAGATATTTCTTTCCGCTACGGTTCTCGCCAAGTTCTCTTCAACGTGAATTTGGACATTCAACCTGGAGAAATGATTGGGCTGGTCGGGCCGAGTGGATCGGGCAAAAGTACATTGGTCAACTTAGTTTGCCGCTTTTTCGATCCTCATGAAGGCTCTATCTTGGCGGACAATCAGGACATCCGATCGTTCTCGATATCGGAGTACCGTTCGAACATCGGCATCGTTCTCCAAGATCCGTTTTTGTTTTTTGGTAGTATCGCAGACAACATTTCCTACGGACGTCCGAATGCAACACGACAAGAAATCATTGCCGCCGCCAAAGCCGCCCGCGCTCATCAGTTCATTTTGCGTTTAGCGGATGGTTACGATTCGATGGTCGGCGAACGTGGTCAGTCATTGTCCGGGGGCGAGCGGCAACGCATTTCGATTGCCCGTGCGCTGCTAACCGACCCTCGGATCTTGATCCTCGACGAAGCTACCTCGTCGGTCGACTCCGAGACGGAGAGAGAAATCCAAGCGGCTCTCGATTACTTGATCCAAGGACGCACGACAATCGCTATTGCGCACCGGATCAGCACGCTTCGCAAAGCCGACCGCATTGTTGTCTTGGAATATGGTCACATTACCGAGATCGGTCGCCATGAGTCGTTGATAAAAAAAGACGGAACGTACGCGCGTTTGGTTCGTGCACAACAGCAAATGGCCCAAGAAGGCATTCTCGACATCTAGGAAATGCAACATGAACGCAACCAACACCTCGCACGACTGGCCAGCAGGTTTTCAGCTTTTACGCGATCCGATGGGACAAATTGTTTTGGTCGACGATCAAGGCAAAAGGACCGTTGGCATTCAAGTCATTCCCCTTTTCCCTGTTTCTTGTCCCGATCAGTGGATTTCGTTTGCCGACGCACGGGGTGACGAATTGGTTTGCTTGGAGTCGCTGCAGAGCGCGCCCGATCAAGTCCAAAAATTAATCCACGACGAGTTAGCTTTCCGCGAATTCATGCCGCGCATCATGAAAGTCCATTCGGTTTCGGGTACTAGTGAGCCTTGCGAATGGCGAGTCATGACCGATCGCGGCGAGACGAGTTTCGTTCTCAAAAGCGAAGACGATATCCGTCGATTGAGTGCCAACACCGTTCAAATCATCGACGCCGTCGGCGTCCGCTACCGAGTCGACGACACCCGCAAACTAGACCCCCACAGCCTTCGCTTCATCGAATGGTACGTGTAGCGTTCATCGAGCAAGAACGAAAAGTAGTTCCCGCTTGCCGAGCGGGAACTCGAAGGGAAGTATTCATGTGCTGCCAATTCACGGTCCAATGCGAACACTATTGGTTAGACTTTAATTGGACATTTGCATGCGGCGGGTCTGCGGACTATTGGTTTCCGTTGGAATAAGATTGATTGATTAAGGATGTTTCGCTACGGCCGTTCCCGCGCGGCAAGCGGGAACTACTGGGAGACGATTTCGGAATGAAAGAAAAAAGCTGCTTGGTACTGGAAAATGGGACTAACGAGTCTTACGATTTACCTTCGGCCGTTCCCGCTCGGCAAGCGGGAACTACTTTGTAATTGCTTTGTTTACTGATTCGATTCTTGTCCCTCTGCGAGCAGAGCTATGTCACGCAAACCAAGAACGATTGGTTTTTGGCGAG
>JANMNK010000751.1:0-8692 GCA_031373875.1 Pirellulaceae bacterium
CATTTCGCTTTGTCTTTTGATCACTAAGAGGCTATCCGAAAACTGTTATTGGCATAAGCCGCGATTTTGCACATGATTAGCACATTTGTCTTAAGGATAGCAAAGGAGTGCTAACATGTTGAAGGAATCGACGCAGCGGAAATCGTATCCCTCGGACCTTACTGATGAACAATGGACGATCTTGGAGCCGTTGGTTCCCGCTGCTTGCACCCAGCGGGGTGGACGTCCGCGAGAAGTGAACATGCGGGAAGTAATCAATACGATCATGTATCTCAATCGGAGCGGCTGCCAGTGGGATATGTTGCCGCACGACTTGCTTCCCAAGAGCACGGCCTATGAGTATTTTGCTCAATGGCGCGATGACGGCACTTGGTCCGTGTTCGTGGATGCGTTGCGGACGCAGATCCGCGTGGCCGCCGGTCGCGAGCCGACTCCCAGCGCAGTCTGCATCGACAGCCAATCGGTAAAGACTACGGAAGTTGGCGGTGATGACCGAGGTTACGATGGCGGCAAGAAAATCAAAGGCCGAAAGCGGCATTTGTTGGTCGATACGCTGGGACTGCTCGTTGCCGTACTGATCACAGGTGCCAACCTTGATGACGGTACTGCGGCTCCCCAACTGCTCGGTCAAATCTCGGCGCAAGACTTTCCCCGACTCGAAACGATCTTCGGCGACAATAAATACCACAACCATGCGCTGAATGCTTGGTTGCAGGCAAATCGTCCTGGTTGGCACGTAGAAGTGCAATCCCGTCCCGAAGGAACCGCAGGCTTTGCGCCTGTCAGGAAACGTTGGGTCGTTGAACGCACAAACGCTTGGAACGGACGCTATCGCCGAAACAGCAAAGACTATGAACGGCGCGCCGAATCGAGCGCCGCAATGATTACAATCAGTAACATGCACCTGATGCTACGCCAACTAGCGCCAGTCGAGCGCCCTCGATTCAACTACGACATCGCAGCCTGAAATCCCAGAAAAACAAACCTATAGTTTTCGGATAGCCTCTAACATTTCATTTCCACCTCGTTGGAATTCATACTGGACCCTGGAAATGCTAACGTCATATCCATGGCTCCGAAAATGCTCCGTAACCGGCCGTACAAACGGGGAGATGACTGCTCCTAGCTTAAGCAGGGGGAAAACCCGGACCTCTCCACAAATGCGGCATAGCTCAGTTAGAGTTTCGATGTGAAAACTGATATTTAGATGGTCACTGTACAGAAACAAAAAATGCGACGACAGCGCGAGATCAAAGCTGTTATCGGGAAAATCAAAGTAGGGCGCTGCTTGTGCCAAGTATCGCTTTTCTTTCCTTCCCTCTTCATAATCGGCCAGAAACTCACGCATCGCCGTCGCCCGTAGTTCGCTCAGTTCGTCAATCGATCGAATGTGCTGCCATATAAATTCGTTCGAATTCGCACGAGTCTGATTCATGATGATACCAAGGGTTTCATCAATCCGGTGGCGGATTTCGTTAGCATTGAGTGCGTAAAAAGGGTCTACAGAGACAACTGATCCACCTAGTCTGCTGAGTTCTGCATTGAAACTTGTGGGACCGTCTCCACAGCCTAGAATGCGTTCACTAAGTTCACGTTCAGTCAACGAGAACATAGCAACGTATTCTTGGAACGTCCGACCCCAGGGCACAATGGTGTTCAGCTCAAATGTCATAGGCATTCTCTTTGGTCGACTGAGACCAAAATCTTGGTTCAGCTTTCAGTAATTTTCAGTTGTACTTGAGGCACTCAATTTTACCAGCAAGAATCAATTGCTTAACGCTTGCGTGTAGTTCAGCGGATATCTCGCTCAGATTCCTTGCATTCCAGCGTAGCAAAAAACACCCGCAAGCCGGAATCCGACCGGCGGGTGCTGAGTTTCAAGTATACAGCGGGGGGACCGTAGACCAACTCACGTTTACAGTTCGCTCGCTTCAACGTCGGCGACCAGTTGCTGGTTGTTGCCGGCCAGCAACGCACTGATCACGTTGAACACAGAGTCGCTGAAGCCACAAATGTTCAGGATATCAGTTCGCCTACATGCCTGAACCGTCTGGTACGGCTGGAGACCGATAAATTGCTTGAAAGTAGGCGCTCCGGTGTGTCAAACCGGTGCGCGTTGGCGGTAGGTTCAAAACATCTCCGGTATGTCCAACTTCAGCACCATTATTCTAAGGTCATTTCGCATTGGCCCGAGTGTGCGAAGCACCGCAGATATCGATCCGAGATTCGCTGATCAACGCATCATGGAGGGCCTCCCAGGCAAGCCGAAGGAGCAACAATCGCTTACCATATGTTTTGAACTTGTTCTCGCCGATACCTTCCATTTGCACTAGGTTGAAGTAAGACGACAATGCTGCTAACCCAATTGAACAGTTGCTCGTTGGTAAATAGTGTTTACACCTGCACCGCTTCGCTTTGAGCAAGGTTTTTCCGCAACTGCTATAGCCGCGAGATGACCTCGAAATCTACCGGAGGCAGAATGGCCCTGTGAGCGAATGAGACAGTGGTTTGAAAGACGAGAGGCGTCACTCGAAGGGCTATTGAGAAAGTCGATGCAATCTGACCGGAAAGGAGTTTATTCCAAGTTCGACCAGTTGACGAACAATTAAAAACACTACGACTACGGAATCTCCGGTCGCTGCTCCGCAAACGCTCCCTCCGTGCCTACGCCTGATGGCTTCGCTCCCTGTTCCGTCTCCGGCGACTTGACAGACGGACTCAGCGCCAAGCGGAAGCCGCCGTAGCTCGAGCGGATCGCCGGGTCGTACGTGCGGCGGTACGCCGTCCGGCAACCCGCTGCGTCGCTGCTCCAAGCGCCGCCACGGTACAGGCGGTTCGAGCCCCCTTTAGCACCAAGCGGATCCGTCACGGAGGAGTCCTCAAAGGTCGAATACCAATCATGTGTCCACTCATACAGATTGCCATGTAGGTCGAATAATCCCCGAACCGTCGGACGCAGTTCACGCGGCGGATGAACATGCTTGCCGCTGTTCTCGGCGAACCAACCAAATCGAGCCAGCATGCTCACTTCGCTTCCATAGCCGTAAGCCGTACGCGCTCCGCTCCGGCTCGCTACCTCCCACTCCGATTCCGTCGGCAACCGAAAGCCACGTCGACCCATCTCCAGCGGCCAATTGCGTGGTGCCCAATTCGCCTCAGGGTTCGGTTCGCGAGGGTATTCCTCCTTGCCCAGTGATTCCGGATCCGCATACGCTTGATCCGATTCCGATAGTCCTGACTGCCGGGATAACCACCGACAAAAGGAGACCGATTCGTACCAGTCCGGGCCAAATCCGGCATCCGCAGGTTGAGCTTTGACCTGCTGCATGAATTCTGTGTACTCAGGCGAAAAAGCGATCAGTTCCTCAAATGTCAACTCGCGATCCAGCAAGGCATAGGGACGCGTCAGATTCACCACATGACGCTGCTCTTGATTCTCCTTCACACTCCGTTCCGGCTCATCTTCGACCGAGCCAATCGTTGACTCTCCGGGCGGAAACACGATAAACGTGTAATAGAAAGTTTTCGGAGGCAACGGCTCAGGCGGAGGTTCCGGTTTCGCTTGCTCCGGCTGCAGTTGCGGTTGGGGGTTGGCGGATTCGTCTTTCTTGTCGGTCACTTGGTCTTTTGCCTCGGAACCTTCTGAAGTCGGAGCGGTCTTCGCTGCCGAATCCGTAGCCGAATCTTCTTCCGCTGGCGTTTCTTTCGGCTTCGGTGGCGATGTCGGTGTCACCGAAATGGCCAGCGTAAACCACTCGCGATTGTGTGAATAAGGAACTGCGGTTTGGTCGACTTCTCGCACTACGTCAGCTTGGCCCCATTGGCGCAGTAGCCAGCCTGCGGCTCCGTGTATGCACGAACTGGGATCATTGCGGTAAGTCTCTGCTAACTGCTGCAGAAGAGGCTCACGACGCGACTCAGTAATCTCGTTAAGTGCGTATTCACCGAGCGCCAGGAGGAGGGCGTATCGTGCACGAGCATTTCGCCGTGGTCCCTCGCTTACGCTTCGGGTTGTGATGGACAATAAATCCAACAATGCTTCCACTCGCACGCCGCGGTCGCGGCAGCGGAAAATGAATTGCGTGAGCGCTTCCGGGTCATCCGTCATATCAAACACCGGTAGGACTTTTTCTCGCTCACCTAATCGCACAAGCGTTACTGCCGAGTTGGCACGCCGCTGGCCATATGCGATGCGTTCCACCGAACCCAGCTCCGTTGGGGGCAACGTCGCCGCAATCTTGCTAAGATCGTCCACGCTTGAAGGTGCAGGAACGGCTGCGACCAACGGATACAAAACCGCATACTGTTCCGGAGTTGCGACACTCAGTAACAGGGACAATTTCGCGATGTCGTTACCAGCGTAATCCGCGAAGGCATTGGCGGCACTCAGCCGCTGCGCATCCGTACTCTTCGAGTCACCGAAGATCTTTTCGAGATCCGGAAGCAGCCGTTTACTGATGGGGCGCAGATTCTCACGCAACAATGGTTGGAATTCGGAATTCGCCAGGACCAATTGCCCTGCCACAAACTGCAGGTCCGCATCGGTCCACGAAGCTGATTCGGATTTGGGAACCCAATCTGCTAGCGCAGTCGCCGCACGGATGCGGCGATTGGCCTCGGCTTTCTCATCCCGCAGAATAGCTCGTAACTTTTCGGTCAGTTCCCCGGCGTATGGACGTAACTGCTGACGAATCGGTCCGATGTATGCGACCTTGTTGGTGAGCAGCTCTTCCAATAGCGGTTCGGCCAGCGATTTGTCATGCGATACCGTCGCCAAGCTCGCATGCAAATGGGCGCGTTGCTCTTCGACCGTTTTAGCATCTGCGGAAAACAGTGGTGACAGATAGCTGGTGGCGAGCTCGTGATTGGCATCCAATTGCTTGACGATCGATGGAATTTGATTTGGATCAGCGCTGATAAGTTGTTTCACCAGGCCTTCGATGCGAGTGTTTTCCTGCCGCTGAATAATTTGCTGCCGAAGGACGATTCCAACCGACAAAAAGGCCAACAAAGAAGCAACTGCAATTCCAGCTCGAAGAGTATGCACTTTTGTCGCGCGATTCATCAATTCGCGTTGCGGGGCTGTCCACCTGTTTCTCTCGCTAAACCTGCCGATGCTGAGCCATTCCATCGCAGTTGGTAGCTGTTTATCTTCACGTTTCGCGTTCCATGCCGAAGCGCGCTCGGCAAGTTTTAACTCTGCTCGTCCCCGTTTGGTCTCGCGCTGTTTGCGAGTTAACCATTCGCGAAGCGCGGGAACCAAATAATCATGCGTCAGTTGGAAGTATTGACGAGCTAAATCGCTCTTGGATTGCGAATCATTACCCTCAGGATCCGTAGGCGTGATCAGCCGCAACTCGCCGTCCAGGATCCTTAACAGATCGTTGAAATCAGATGGTCTGTCCTTATAGCCTGACAGTTCTTGCAACTCTGCCTGCGAGCGCATGTGTCCCTTGATGTCGGTGCCCGTACTCGGCAAAAGAGCTTGTAGCACGGCTCGAGCCGCATCCTGATGCTGGCGGTGCTGCGGCGGGGCGGTGCGGCTGCTGAACGTTTCTTCCAAAAAAGTGGCACCGACACCGGTCGTGCCGCCTACTTCGGCCAGTGCCGCCGGGGTCCAGGGACGGCTCTTCATCATGTCGGAGAACAGGGCCAGCCGAACAGAGATTACTTTCCCGTCCTGCGACAGCCCGGTGACCGATTGGGTCAGGAACGAATCCTGGTCTCGCGAAAGTTGTCCCAGATTTTCCGGCAAGCGACCGTAGGCTTTGCCGAACTCGGACAGGACTTTGCGGGCATGAAGTGGGTCAAAGAGGCTGACCGCGTTGGCATTGTCTCCTTCAAGCAGTCGGACTTCGAGGGTTCGCAGAAATTCCGAAATCGGCATCCAGAAATCGTCTCGCACCAACAACACTGCCTGAATCCGTCCGCCGTCACACTGACGCAGGGCAGCGGCCAGGTCGGAGTTCAGTTCCGCTCCGTTGCTGTAGAGCCATTGTTCGAATTGGTCGACCACCAACACAACCTTCCGTCCGGCCGGGATGCCTTTGCCGCGACGGATGGCCGCCAGCGTATCCACCAGCGAAGCCCCGCGTGGCAGGTCGGGACAAGCTCGCCGCAGACCTTGCAGTAGTTGCTGTTCGGTTTGATCGGGGGTCGCTTCCAAAAAGACCCGAATGACGTGATCGGACAGACGGGGCAACAGTCCCGCTTTCATCAGCGAGGACTTGCCGCAACCGCTGGGGCCGTACACCACGCCGACGCGGAATGTGCGTTCGGGGTCGGTCTCTTCCATCCGAGTTTTCCAGAAACGCAAGGTTTCGGGCAAACCGTCGCGATCACGAGGACCGGGCAGGAGTTCCAGAAAGAAGTCGCTGTCCGCCGCATCAAACGAACGCAGCCCTTTGGGAACGATTTTCACTGGGGCCAGCGATGACGGGGCGGCGGAAGTGGGACGGGACCAATTCCGCAAGTCTGCCGCCAAATCGGTGGCGCAGGGGTATCGGTCGGTTGCGCGTTTGGATAGCGCTTTCAGGCAGATCCGTTCCAGTTCTTTGGGGATCGCTTCATTAAGTTGTCGCAGGGGTTTGGCTTCGACGGTCGTGATCCGCTGCAGGATTTCCCGCCAGTTGTCTCCGCGGAATGGTTTAGTTCCCGACAGGAGTTCGTAGAGGACGACTCCCAGGCTGAAGATATCGGAGCGACCGTCGACCAAATGGCTTTCGCCGCGAGCCTGTTCGGGACTCATGTAGGCAGGCGTCCCAGCGAACCCTTCCTGCTTGCCAAAATCTTCGTCGCAGAGGGCCAGCCCGAAGTCGGTAACATAAGGCCGGTTCTGGCCATCGATCAGGATGTTGGCGGGTTTGATGTCGCGATGGACTAGGCCGCGGTTATGGGTATGTTGCAGGGCCTCTGCGATTTGGGCGACCAGACTGGCTGCTTCCGCAAAGGAAATGGATTTCTGTTTGACGTACGCGGCTAGGTCGGTCCCGTCGATCAGTTTGGACACAACGTAGAAGGAGCCTTCGGCCGTGCGGCCGACATCGTACACGGGGACAATCTGTGGGTGATCGAGACTGGCCAGCACTCGGGCTTCGGCGAGGTAGGTCTCAATGTCGGCAGGATTTTGCAAGCGATCGGGGCGAGGTTCTTTAAGGGCGACTTGGCGTTTCAGTTCCAGGTCTTCGGCCAGCCAGACGGCTCCGAAGGCACCTTCGCCCAGCTTGCGGACTTTGTGGTAACGGGCGGACGATGCGGGTTGTTGTTTCGCGGCCACCTCGGCTGCGATCATTGAGTGCGTTTCAAGATCAAAAGAACGAGCCAGGTTGATCGTGGAATCGACATCACCCGCGCGGTCGGTTTGGGAGAAGGCTTTGGCTACCGTTTCGTAATAGTCAGGAAAGCGTGACAGGTAGCGATCGAGGGTCAAGCTTTCTCCGGCCTGACGGCGAAGGGATAGTTCGATGGAGAGGAGCTTCAGCAGGAGCACGTTCCGTTCTGCCGCTGAGGCGGAGCCAAGATAATCCTCGATACGCGGTTTCTGCCCGCTCTTCCAAGCCTCAATGAACTGGTCACAGATCGAATCGCCGTCAGTCGGTGACAACGACGCAGAAAGGGAGCGAGTTCGATCCATGGTCGGATCTGGGTCAGCAAAATCCTGTGACATCGTCAAAATTCCTGCTATCTGCTTCGGGTAAGTGCCTGAAAATACTACTAAAAACAATTTGCCTCGAAAACGATTGTAACATCAATAACACATCAAGTTTATCGCCAGCCAGGTAGTTCTAGCCGAATCCCTCTTGCCCAGTATCTTATCGATACGGTAACGACCGATCCGCTCGGGATGTTTCGCAGTTTCGGCAATCGCATGCGACAGGTCCTGCGTCACATCATTGGGGTTCGAGTCGTTCATATTGGCCATTCCTCGGTGAACGATGGTCATCGTCAATGTTAAGTATGAAACAATCAATGATTCTAACAGAATCGACTTCCAAAATTCCTGGGAAGCCCCGTTGAACCAATAGAATTTGAAGCAGGCCGACGACATTCAACGACTTGGCTCTGCCGACCTGACAGATCAGTTCAAGTTTTGATCCAAACGCGACGGACAAGAGAATACTGATTCCAGAAAAAGATAGACCGGCCGACATTGTTTGAATTGAAAGCCGATCTTGCAGTGCTAACTCGCACCGGTCACCCAAACCGGTGCGACCTGGATGAGGCAAAAGACACTTCGATTGATGAATGCTCTGCATTTGTGGCGATAATGCGTGATTGACGTGCATCAGCAGGAACGCAGTGATTCGAACACTGTCCATCGGTTTTGGAGGCCGAGTCCGCTCCCAGGCGAACATTCCTGTATGGCCGAAACCCAGCGAACTGAGCTTCTGCGTTGTTTAATCTTCGAGCTCTACTATCCAGTAGGCTTCGCTAATGAACTTGGACCAGCTTTTCACGCGGTTCATTCGATCGGCGTAGATCGGCTTCCATTCTGGACGCACTGGTTCCTTGCGAAGCTTCATGTGCGCCTGAGCCGGAGTCCGGTCAGCCTTCTTTGAATTGCAATCGATGCAAGCCAATACGCAGTTCGTCCAGGTCGATAGACCACCCTGTGCACGCGGAACAACGTGGTCAATCGTGAGCTCTTCGCTGCCAGGCTGCTTTCCACAGTATTGGCAGGTCATCTTGTCAC
>JANMNK010000802.1:0-4908 GCA_031373875.1 Pirellulaceae bacterium
GTCAAAGACCGAGTCGACGACAAAGACTTCCTTTTCAGCGATACACAACAAATTGTTATCGTATGCGGCTCCTTGGATAATGCATCGTGCGGCACGATCCAGGTCAGCCGTTTCATCGACCACGACAGGTGGATTTCCAGGTCCAGCGACAATGGCCCGTTTTCCGCTGTTCAACGCCGCACGTGCAACGGCCGGTCCGCCGGTAACGCAGATCAAAGCGATCCCGCGGTGTTTGAATAATTGCGAAGCGGTCTCGAGGGTTGGTTCGCGAAGCAAGCAAATCAAATTGTCGATTCCAAGATCTTCGTAGATCGCCTTATTGAATCGACGTACGCCTTCGGCAGCAACTTTCTTGCCGCTTGGATGAGGATTAACGACAACCGAATTTCCACCAGCGATCATGCTGACAGCGTTTCCTGTAATCGTCGGCAATGAATGTGTCACCGGAGTAATCGCGCCGATGACTCCAAACGGAGCGTGTTCGATAACGGCCAATCCATGATCGCCACTGAACGCTTGTGTTTTGAGGAACTCAGTTCCAGGAGTCTTTTCGCCGAGTGTTTTCAGCTTTTCAATCTTGTGAACCAAACGACCAATCTTCGTTTCATTCATCTCCATCGTGCCAAGCTCGACGCAATCGCGAATCGAAATCCTGCGAATGTGATCGATGATGCGTTTGCGATCTTCCATCGACCGCTCGCGAAGCTGCTCAAAGGCATGACGAGCCGCCGTGACGGCTTCATCGACCGAGTCAAATTGACCGTATCGACCTGCAAACGGCGATTGCGACTTGTTCAACGCCGTACTGGTCGATTCGTGGCCGTTTCCGTTCTGTTGCCGTACTTCCGAAAGGACTTGGGAGACGACGGAGCGAATGAGATCTTCGTTGATTTGCATAATTTATTTTATTGAGGTGTTAGCTGTTGCGAGAATATACGCAGTTCTTTTCGACATGAACGTTGTCAACGATTCCGATGATGACGCAATCGATGGGCAGTTTGCTTGTTTCGGGAGTGAAACGAGCGCTGCTGCCTTGGGAGATCAGAACCATGTCCCCCACCCCGGAGCCCATCATGTCCACGGCGACAAAAGAGCGACCGGTCGTAGTCAGCGAATCGCGCGACTGAGGGTCGACGCGGTAAGGCTCGACGATCAGCAATTTGCAGCCTTTCATCGAGTCGACTTTTTGAGTCGAGACAACGGCTCCGGTGACTTTCGCGACGAACATGATCCAACTCTTTTCTTAAGCAGTAGTTTGTAAAGCTTCTAAAGTCTGACGGGCTACGATGATCTCTTCGTTGGTTGGAACCGTCCAAATTTGGATCGCTCCCTTGCCTGAATCGATGCGTTGCTCGGTGGCTCGAACGCGATTCCGTTCCGGATCAAGCTCGATTCCAAGTTGCTCAAGACCTTGGCAAACGGCAACGCGAATATCGGCTCCGTTTTCTCCGATCCCACCCGTGAATACGATGGCATCTGCACCGCCAAGTGCAACGAGCATCGAACCGAGATGTTTGCGGACGTCACCGACGTAAACTTCGAGCGCTAATTTGGCGTCCGCGTTCCCCGTGTTGGCCGCTGACTCAAGATCGCGAATGTCGCCGCTAATCCCGCCACTCAAGCCCAACAATCCGCCCTCGTTTGCCAGTTTATTGAGGGTTTCCTCAAGCGACAGTCCCGTGTGCTTCATGATGAGTGGTAGCGAAAACGGATCAAAATCCCCGACGCGGTTGTTCTGAGGTAACCCTGACTGCGGGCTCATTCCCATTGTTGTGGCGATACTTTTGCCAGCGCGAATAGCACACAGCGAACTGCTGCCACCCAGATGACAAGAGATGATGCGAGCATCGTTTCGGTTAAGCAGTTGAGACATTCGCCAGCCGATGAATCGGTGCGAAGCCCCGTGAAATCCCCATCGCCGAATTGGAAGCGCGTCGCTCCAAGCTTTGGGAATAGCGTAATGACGATTTTCAGCAGGAATCGTCTGATGGAAATCCGTCTCAAAGGCAGCAACTAGGGGAATCTCCGCAAACGTCGAAGCGAGCTGTCGCATGGCTGCAACGTAAGGTGGATTATGCGCGGGCGCAACCGAGTTCATTTCTTCCATCGCGCTGAGTACGGACTCGTCGATGCGAAAAACACCCTGCAAACGTCCACCATGAACCGCTTTGAAACCGATCGCGCGAATCTCCGATGCGTTTTGAATGCATCCAAACTCGGGATCCGTCAATTGAGCCAAACAGGCTTTCACGGCAACGCCATGATTCGGAACGGACTGCTCGATTTCTTTTCGGACCTCGCCAATTTCCACAAAGCAACGGCTTGATGGCGCGCCGATACGTTCGACGCCCCCGCGCGCGAGTTGTTTTTCGTTGACCATGTCGAACAACCGGTATTTGAAACTGGTCGATCCGAGATTGGCTACCAAAACCTTCATGGAACCGCTACCTTCCTGTTGCTTGCTGCTTAAATCTTGGCTCGTCATGTGAGCACCCTGCGAAGACTGCAATAAAAGTTGCAGGCTGGAGGATGCCTGACGAGCTACTTGAAAAAAGCTTCGGAGAGTCCTTCTGCGGGTCGCGGGATAACATGGCTGCTAATCAATTCGCCGACTTGGGATGCCGCCGCTGCGCCCGCTTCGACAGCAGCACGCACGCTGCCGACATCGCCGCACACGATGGTTGTGACATACGCGCCGCCGATATCCACGCGCTTGACGATTTCGACGCTAGCTGCCTTTGCCATCGCGTCGGTGGCTTCGACGAGTGCTAAAAGCCCCTTGGTTTCAATGAGTCCGATTGCTTGTTGCATGATGTGAATTCTTACTTTCAATGAAAATGTTTGAACGATTACTTAGAACGCCTGCTGCAATTAGCTGGCGACGCTGGACGTATTGACTTTGAGAACTTTGCCAAGATCATCGTGAGGTCGCGCGATCACTTGAACGCTAACGACTTCGCCGATACGACCTGCCGAAGCAGCGCCCGCATCGGTAGCAGCCTTCACGGCAGCGACATCGCCAGCCACGAAAGCCGAAACAAGACCACTGCCAACTTTGTCCCAACCGAGGAACCGAACGTTGGCGGCTTTCATCATCGCGTCGACGGCTTCGACGAGGGCGACAAAGCCCTTCGTTTCAATCATGCCGAGCGCTTCGTTAGTTTTTGCCATCTTTCTACAAACTCCTAAAACAAAAAAGAACTGTGAAAAGGTGCCAGCCACCTTTTCGGGAAACTAGTGAGAGTGACACTTACAGGCATCGCCTTGCGGGCGAAGTTCTATGTGCGTTGCTGCATCGAGATTGCATGCGTTGCCTTCATCCGTATCGATGTGGACTTCCAGTTTGCTCGCAGCATCGGCGCGAACAAGCAGGTCTTCGAAGGTAACGGAACATTGCGGCGACTTGATCGCCAACGACATAAAGCTACCGTTCTTGACTCCGTAGGTTGCCGCATCGTCAAAGTTCATGTGCACGTGGCGAGCAGCTCGAATGACGCCTTCGGTCAATTCGACGGCACCCGCCGGGCCAACCAACACGCAACCTGGAGTACCAGCGATATCGCCGCTATGACGAACCGGTGCATCGATCCCAAGGGAAATTGCGTCGGTGATTGCTAGTTCGACTTGCGAAGCCTTGCGCGTCGGGCCAAGGATTCGGACGCTTGGCAGCATGCGTCGGCGCGGTCCGACAATCATGACAGTCTCCGCAGCCGCGTAAAAACCGTCTTGGTAGAGATCTTTTTCGGGCGTCAGCTTTTTTCCAGGACCAAATAGTTTTTCGACGTGCTCGTCCGTCAAGTGAACGTGTCGTGCCGAGATGCTTACCCGCAATCGATGATTCGCATCATTGGATTGGGGCGATCCATTGGCAGCCGACAATCGACGCACTGCGGCGCGAACAAGAGATTCAATTTGGGATCGATCAAGGGTTGCTATGCTCATGGTGATTAGACCGCTCGGGTTTGTTCTTCTTCCGAAGGTGCAAGTTTTTCGGCAATGACAAGTTCGACTTTCGATTGCTTCAGTCGGTCACGCCAGCTTGAATCCAGTCCGTCATCCACAACAGCGGTTTGGATTTCGGACAAACTGCAAAGTTTGGCAAGGCTCGATCGTCCGAATTTGCTGCTGTCGGCAACGACAATCGTTTGGTCAGCGATTCGCATCATGGCCCGCTCGGTTTCAACCAACAGGAGATTGCTGTTATAGAATCCACGTTCGTCGGCACCCGCGATACTGAGGACAGCTTTCTGAACGTTTAGCGAAGCGAGCATTTGGTCTGTGTAAGGCCCTAGCGTCACCCCCGTTCGCGAGTGAACGTAACCGCCAAGCAGAATCAAGTCTGCCGAGTCGGACGCCGCGAACAGGTAAGCGACCGGTAATGAATTGGTAACCACTTGCAACGGTCGCCCCACGAGGCGTCGAGCAAGTTCGTACGTTGTGCTTCCTCCGTCAAGCAGAACGGTATCATGATCTTCGATCAACCGACTAGCAGCCGAAGCCACTTGCAGTTTCTTGTCCCATTGGCTTGCCCGACGGCCTTCGAAAAGCCGCAGGGAAGCGCTCGGTCCCGTACTAAACACGCCGCCGTGCGTGCGTTTTACTTCGCCGTTTTCTTCCATCCAATCCAAATCGCGACGGATCGTCGATTCGCTGACTTTGAGAGATTCCCGTAGCAGTGGGATCGATACGAAACCGTGGCTTCGAATCAATTCGCGAAGCATTTCCCTTCGCTGTTCCGTCCCAATGTTTGTATTCACACGCGAAAGGCCCTAAAAAATCAAACACTCGACGAAAAAGCCGCCAATGAATGAATATGATCACAAGTCTGGCGGAATTCAATCACGGCAGTGAGAAACAGACCAATTTCGATAGCTTTATCCATGTTTTTGAACGCAATACGCCATTTTG
>JANMNK010000837.1:0-4621 GCA_031373875.1 Pirellulaceae bacterium
GGCCGTGCGTCGATTGTCATTTGGCTTGGCCTGTACTGAATCTTGTCCCGGCCATCCGATCGACCGATCTCCATATTGCCTTGATTGCTTTTTGGCCAGCGAATGACTTGTCGAACACTCGCGTTAATGAATCCGATCCAACGTCCGTCGGGGCTGTCGAATTTCGCATCGCGTTTGTATCGAGAGACGTTACCTTGTTGGTCCTGAATGACGAGTTCGTCGCTCGTCACTGTCGCTGTAGAGCTAATCTGCTGGTCTCGCGTTGACAACTGAAATCGATCTTGGGCGGGCAATTTCGATGCGGAATGAATGACAATGGCGCCAACAAAAAGAAAAACTCTATTCACATAATGCGTCGGATTGCGGGACATCGTTCCATCTCCTCATGTCGAGGTAAACCACGAAAGCTTGACCGTCATCATTGTATCGGTTGCATTCCAATCTAGCCAATATTTGTCAAAATCAATTCGGCACCAGTGCAGGGCAGTGCGGGCCGAAGTCACCGTTCTTCGGCATGGGTTTCGCGATGGATGTAGGCAGTGGAGAGCATGTCCATTAAGATGGCCTCTATTACGATGGCTTTTGCGCCATACGAACAATTCCGTTAAAAACCAAGACTGTCCTTTGGAGAATTCCTCGATGATTGCCCGGAATCAAACATTTTCGAAGCTGGTCGTCTTCTTGCTCGCTCTGTTTGCGGGCCCTTTGGTAATCTCAGGCGTGTTGCGTGCGGAGAATCTGGAGAAACGCGTTACTACCGATGGAGCGGAACTAAAACTCGTTTTCTCGGAAGGCAAATTCACCGAAGGTCCCGCTGCGGACGCGGCAGGCAATGTCTACTTTACCGACCAACCCAATGATCGCATCATGCGAGTCGACTTGGATGGCAAAGTGACAGAATTCCTCAAGCCTGCAGGGCGTAGCAACGGACTTTTCTTTGCACCGGATGGCAAACTCATTGCCTGTGCCGATGAGAATAATGAAATGTGGGAAATCGATACCGACGGAAAGCATCGAGTTATCTTCGGCAACTATGACGGCAAGAAACTCAATGGTCCGAACGATGTTTGGCTTTTCGATAATTCGGTAATGTATTTTACCGATCCGTACTATCAACGTCCTTGGTGGAAACACAAAGAAGCGCCACAGGCAAATCAGAATGTCTATCGCACCGATCGTTCAGGTAAAACAGTCCAGATTGCTGCCGAAGGACTTAAGCAACCGAACGGTATCGTCGGTGACGCTTCGAAGCGGATTCTGTATGTCGCAGATATTGGCGATAACAAGACGTACGTCTTTCGGATCGATGACAAATTGGATTTGGTGGATCGAAGACTGTTTTGTAGCCAAGGTTCCGATGGTATGACGATCGATACCGATGGCAATGTATACCTGACTGGCAAAGGCGTTTCGGTTTACAACGCGCAGGGTGAGAAGATTCAGCAGATCGATGTTCCCGAAAATTGGTCAGCCAACGTATGTTTCGGCGGTCAAGATCGTGACAGGCTGTTCATCACAGCCAGCGATAGTTTGTATTCGATACAGATGCAAACGAAGGGTCTGAAGTAAACGAAGAGGCTGATTCGCTCTGCAAAATGTTTAGCCGCCGAAGGCGCGCTGCGAGGTAGTAATTGTTTAGCCGCCGAAGGCGCTCGATTGGCGAGTAGATTTCCTCGGAGAAGGATACGTACATCGAAAGACAATCAGTCGCGGGAAGAAGCGCTTCGCGGCTAAACGACGAAATAGGACCGGAGGGATTCGAACCCCCAACCAAGGGATTATGCTTACCACCACGGCTTTCGCCGCCTCTTTCGAGTTTGTGGTCTGGACTATACCTTCACTTTACGTGTCTGCCGTCTAGTCTCTACACCTTCTGTCTCTTGTAGACAGCTTGGCTCGGGATTAGCAATTCAATGACGAAAAAGCCTTCCCCGAATTTGACAGATTCTACCGCAGTCCTTCGATTGAAAAACTGTGGCAACCCGGTAGCGAGAACCTTGCGAAATCGTTTAGGTTCTTGCTGCTAAGTCCCCTGCTCTAACCGTTGAGCTACGGTCCCACGAAATGCTACCCATGGAAGGGCAGTGTTTCGATTTTCGGCTTCAATGCCGAGTGGGAAATTGTGGCATAACTACAAAAATCTGCCTATCCCACCAACCAATACTTTTTCGTTTGCATTGGCCGACAATCGCCCTTGGCCAAATTACCTGCGAGAATTCGGCTTGGATGGTACCAAAAGCGATTTTTCGCTAAGCGGTATATCGCGAAACTGGCGATGGCAACGTACACAATTATCTTGGACTGCGTTGAGTAGTTCGGTCAAGGCCGAATGATTTTCATCTTTCGTCGCATCCCCATCACGCAGCGAATTCTCGAGTGCTGTTGCTTCGGTTTCGGCCTGGCGCATCAAGTCACCAAATGCCAAAGACATATTCTGGACGGATTCGGTTCGCAATAGCTCTGTATAATGCTCGCGCAACAGCAAGGCTTCATGCGCCGGGTCAATATCGGGATCACTAACAACGGTGTTCCAGCCTGCTTTTCTTGCCAGTTGCAATCGGTAAAGCGTCCCTTCCAATGCGACCATTGATTCGGCCATTTCTGGTAGTTTTGCAATGGCGGGGAAATCGGCCGGAACGGTGTCGAGTTCTTCTGTGGTCCGAGGTCGCGCGTTGCGAACGCTTTCGTACAGACCTCGATATTCGGGGCTGGTTCCCGCTATCTCAAGGATGTGAATCGCTTGTTCTTGGGGAATCCGATTTAGGCTGATTGCGACCACCGCAGCGGCCGCCGGACTTCGGTGTTTTCCGTGGTGGCAGTGAATGTAGATCGTTCCCGGAAGTTCTTGAACTGCCTTGGCAAGCTGCAACACGCGCTCATCGGCGATGCCATCGTATCCGTGCGGCAGATGAACGTATCGCATGCCAAAATTCGCTGCCAACTGGACGTTGGGTTTGGCACCGTCGACGCTGATGATGGTTTTAACACCTAGTTGCCGCAACTCTTCGAATGCAGCCGGACCTTCAGGCAACCCACCCGATATAATTTTTTCCGTAATGCGAAGTGCATTTGGCAAGTTCGGCGTCGAAAGTCTTTTCACTTCGACGTTACGTTCGCCTGTGTCGGTAGCTCGAACATGGTGGCCTGAACAAAGGGCAATGCACCATGCAACTAAGCACATATTCAGCGACAATCGGTTCCGATAAGATTCCCGATTAGCTATCAACCAAAATAAATTGTGCATAGACTGTAGTTCGTTGCGGGTTGAAGTGAACTTATGCCGACCAAAGGTCTCTGTCGTGAACTTGACGTTCGTTATACTCGATCCTACGCGGGTTGTTCACTTAAAGCATTTCTTCTGATAACACCCATGGTAACGAATCCTGCGGCATTTGGCAAAATGCTTGGAACTGGCTCTCTGGAGGAAGGTTACTTCCCGCGAAGATTGCGTGCAAGTTTCAAAAGCACGCCACACAAGCTGAAATCCACTATTGCACAATTGTTGACGATCTGGACTATTCGCCTGTCGCTCGTATTGTTTGCCGCAACGGTTTTTGGTTGGCTAGTCGATCGACGTTTGCGATTTAAGTCTGTGTGGAACGTGACCTGGTCCGTAGGATTTCTTTCGGCAGTCGTTCATGTGCTTTGTGCGTTTCACTTTTATCATGACTGGAGTGTTCGTGCGGCCTATGCTGATACAGCCAAACAAACTCAGGAGTTGATGGGAATTTCATTTGGAGCCGGCGTTTACTTCAACTATCTGTTCCTTATCGTTTGGGGGACTGATATCGTGGCACTGTGGCTTTGGCCTGGATCTTTTCCAACTTCCCTGAATTCAGTGCGACTAGTTGGATTGTTGTACTTGGCATTCATCGCAATCAACGGGGCAATTGTCTTCGAATCTGGGCGCACTCGTGTGGGAGGCATCATCGCAGTCACTTTGTTATGCTGTGCCGTTGTTGTTCGTTGGCATAGAAACGCTTTTCAAAGGAATGCGAATGAATCTACCGGTAATTGAACCGATGGGAGATACGGGCCTGCTCGTTGCTTGGGAAGGATTAACGGACCAAGCTGCACTTCAGCATGTTCATTCTCTCGCTTTGGCCGTGAGGCGATCAACGATACCCGGAATTGTTGACATCGTTCCCGCCTTTGCATCGCTCACGATTCACTACAATCCATGGCAAATCGGTTTAAGCGAATTTGAAGGCTCGATTCGAGAATTGATGAGCCAGATCGATCTGACAGTGAACTTGTCGTATAGATCGATCGAAATTCCCGTTTGCTACGATTCCGAATTTGGGTTGGATTTGGATGAAGTATCCAAGCTGGTTGGCCTGTCGACAGGAGAGATCATTCGATTGCATTCTGAAGCGGAGTATGTGGTGCAAATGATTGGGTTCGCGCCGGGATTTCCGTACCTTGCGGGATTGCCAAAGGAATTGTGTGTTGCACGCCGGCGTGTACCACGCGTCGAAGTGCCTGCCGGATCGGTCGCAATCGGCGGCAAACAAACGGGAATATATTCGTTGGCTACACCGGGCGGTTGGCAGATTATTGGTCGAACGCCACAGCGTTTGTTCTTGCCAGAACTAGATCCGCCTTGCTTGCTTCAAGCCGG
>JANMNK010000850.1:0-3092 GCA_031373875.1 Pirellulaceae bacterium
TGGGACATCACCCGCACATCCACGCGCTGGTTCCCGGCGGAGGGCGGGCAGCTAACACCGACAGCGATCCTCTTTGGGTGACGGCCAGCGATGTGACTCGGCCGTGGCGGACCGAAAAGCCTTCGCTGGTCGATAACGTCGCGCTGGGTCAACGCTTTCGCGACGCATTCGTACGCGGGCTTGGTTGGCTGGTCCGCAATGGGAAACTGAAACTTAGCGACGAGTTTCAACAACTCAGCAAGTCGAAAGTTTTGCGAGGTTGGCTGGAGTCGCTGAAAGCGTCGGGCTGGAACGTCTTCATCGAAGGCCCACCGAATGGCACGAGCGACCCACAGCACGTGCTCAAATATCTGACTCGCTACATGACCGGCGGTCCGATCGGAGACAATCGCATCGAAAGTGACGAACAGGGGATGGTGACGTTTACAGCTCGCAGCAACTCAAAACAGAAGGGCAAGAAGAACCCACCGCGGCGGATCAATATCTCAGGAGCCGAGTTCGTGCGTCGCTGGTCATTGCATGTGTTGCCCAAAAGTTTTACGCGCAGTCGCTGCTACGGCGGCTATCACGGAAGTCGCTGCAAGGCGTATCTAGAAGCTTGTCGCAAACTGTTGCCTGTTGCTGCAGTCGAGGACTCGGTGAAGCCTGACCCGCGCGACGACTTGCCCAAGCCCGCTCCGAAGTGCCCGCTTTGCCAGATCGAAATGAAGTGCATTGCCGAACGTCCCCTCCCCAGTTGGAGAGAGCTTCTCCAGTGTACAAGCGATGGAACCGATTCTCCCAAAGTCGCATTAGCAGGGACGAACACAGGCAGCACCATCGACCAGAATCCATCTCGAAGTCATCACCGTGAAAGTCTCCGCCCAGAAAATCTTCCTTTACCGGAAGTTTAAGTCCCATGCCGCCATTCAATCGAACGTGCTCACAAGCACCGACAACTCCATCCGTCCAAACGGCCACCAGAAAACGCCACGAAATCCGCGTTCCTCAACGCTGCGCCAGCCTCGAAACTCAGCCCGCACAAACGCCCCCAAAGTCAAATCCCGCGCCCACCCAAAGCCTCCGATTAGCAAAAACTTGCCAACTTCCAAGCAGATTGATACACTGACTCTCCATATGTGCCGTCGCAGTACAATTAGCGTTTGCAAGCCACTTGTATCGATCATCCCGCTCCGTCGGCTCAGTTCAACGCCCAATCTATACGTCGGGGATCAAACGCGTACCAAAGGCGCCAACAACTCCCCTCCCCGACGCACAGACTGCAATACGTTCTGTCTTAAAACCAAAATGACTTCCAACCTACCCGAGCTAATTGAAATTGAACCGAAGGTTCTTACATGGCGTTTTTACGATGCAACGCCTATCCGAACTCGCTTGTTCGCGTTTGCCTGCATCGCCGGATTTGGCTGGGGTTTGATTGGCATTGCAACTATTTTGGCAATGTTCGGGCGTGCTACGCCTCTTTACACGTTTGGGCTTCTCGCTCTCTTTTTCATGCTTTGGACACTGAGTTGTGCTTTTATTTGCTTTGTCTCCGTCCATCATTTTGCAGATGGCGTCCGAAAGGAACTGCGACGAACCATTTTGCTCGCTAACAGGCCGGTCTACACAAGCCGTTTGAAAGTAGCAGAAGGCGCTTCAATTGTTATGTGCCATTTTGGAAACCGTGAACACGGTGGATCGCAGCATCGAGTATATTTGCGGCGAGGTGCTCAACACTATCTCGTGGGGTACTTCAGACTTTCGGAACTTGGTCCGTCTGTCGAGCTAACTTCAATGTGCGATACAATTGCTCAGACACTCGGCATTACAAATGCCGGGTACAGACCGTTTGGGCAGCTGATTTTCTCCTTGTTGACGACTTTCCGATATCTATGATAGAACAAGACAGAACCCAGCGATGGACACGAAGGGCTCGATTCACCGTGTTTGACTTGTGTTGAGTCAACTCCTCGCCCTCGGTCATCGCAATTCGTTAGGGCGAAGACCATGCCTGTCATATTCCGATCCATGACTTGCCTTGCGGTAGTTTGCCTTTGTGGTTGCCCGCTCGGTACTCCACGCGACCACTATCGACCGCATGGTCACCAAGACACGACGATTGCTGTGTCGCCATCAGATGACGCGATCCTATTTAACGCGATTGGAACCGGAGGACGCGATCTGTACCTCTTGGATTTGAAGGCCCTGCAAGTCACGCGAATTGTCGAAACCCCGGATTACGAAACTGTGCCAAGCTTTTCTCCCGATGGGCTACGGATCGTCTATGCCGCCGGTGTCCCTGGAGATCGTGCGGATCATATCTTCACGATCCAACGTGACGGTAGCGCGAAAACACAACTGACTGACATCGACGCGAACGACACTTCGCCTCGATTTGCACCGGACGGCAAAACGATAGTCTTCGCTCGTGACAAGACCTACAATTGGGGCGGGCTGGCTGCGAACTGGGAACCCGGCAGTGTGATCTGTCTAATCGATGCTGACGGCACCAACCTGCGGCAACTTACATCGGACGAAGACTTTGCTTTCGAACCGTACTTTAGTGCTGACGGTACGCGAGTTGTTTATTCAACTGTGAACGGAAGGATGTCAATCCCCGTGGATGGATCAGCCGTACCGCAACCACTTCCTGGTCCCATCGGCGCCGTTCCATCTTCCGATGGCAAGTTGATTGCATATTCCAAGGGCAAGTATTCCCCCGACTTGAAAATCTACATGTCCAATGCTGATGGAACATCGGAACGCATCCTTACACCGAACTTGGGAGGCTGTTATCGGCCTGTATTCACGCGCACGAGCGGTCGATTGTATTTCCTGGGTGAAGAATGGCCCGATGGCGCAACGGGCGTCCCAAAGTTCAGCGTATGGGAGATAGACGTCGATGGTCCCGCGGTTCGAATGCTTACGGATCGCGGCTTGTTCGATAATCCACTCGGTTGGAAACCGGTAACCAAGCCCTAACCATGCGGTGAACGGGAGCCGCCGATGGCGCGGGTTTTGAAATCATAGCTTTTTGGCGGCGGCCCTGTTACCGCCGTCGTCATTTGCTGTAGAATGAATCGATGGATAGCGTCTACCTCGAAACTACT
>JANMNK010000857.1:0-2096 GCA_031373875.1 Pirellulaceae bacterium
GAAGGCAATCGAACAGAGGAAAAGCATGCGAAGTACGTCGAAGCGGTCCGCGCGACCCTGGTGCAGCTTCGCGGGACATACGGATTAGTTGTAATGTTTCGCGATCAACCCGATCTGATGATAGCCGCACGTTGCGGAAGCCCGCTGGTACTCGGCGTGGGTAAAGGCGAACAGTTCATCGCAAGCGATACGTCGCCGTTGGTTGGTTACACCGACCGTATTATCTACTTGGCAGATCATCAAATGGCAGTTGTCACGCCAAACTCCATTCAAGTCATCCATCGCGATTCCGGACGAGTGCGGCCCGATGTTCGCGTCTTGGACGAACAGTCGAACGATGTAAACTGCGAAGGTTTCCAGCATTTCATGATGAAAGAGATTTTTGAACAACCCGCGTCGCTTCGCAACGCCATGCGAGGAAGATTGGATCACGAAAATGCAACCGCCAAGTTTGGTGGATTGAATTTAACGTTACAGCAATTGCGGGGTATCGACCGGATCATCTTAACCGGATGCGGAACGAGCTGGCACGCTGCACTGGTTGGAGAGTATTTGATCGAAGCCCTCGCGCGCATTCCCGTCGAAGTGGAATATGCCAGTGAGCTGCGCTATCGTAATCCGCCGGTAGGACAAAATACATTGATCTTTGGTATCACGCAAAGCGGCGAAACGGCAGACACGCTGGCCGCGTTGCGAGAGATGAAACGCAAAGGCCATCATACGTTGGCGATTTGCAACGTTATCGGCAGCAGCATCGCACAGGAAGCTGACGGCGGGATCTATCTCCATGCCGGACCGGAGATTGGCGTTGCGTCGACGAAAGCTTTTACATCGCAGATTGCTGTGCTGTCGATGTTAGCTTTGTATTTTGGCCGCATGCGGAATATGAGTTTCGAAGCTGGGCAACGCCTGATCGCTTGCTTAGAGAATTTGCCAGACTTGGTCGACCAAACGTTGGCTTGCAGCGACGCGGTCTTGGAAATTGCTAAGAAGTATCAACACGTGTCCAACGTCCTGTACCTAGGACGCAACTTCAATTTTCCAACAGCCCTTGAAGGGGCGTTAAAGCTCAAGGAAATTAGTTATATCCATGCCGAAGGTTACCCGTCGGCTGAAATGAAGCACGGTCCAATCGCGCTGGTCGACGAAAATACGCCTTCGGTATTTATTGTTCCGAAAAGTGCAATCTACGACAAAGTAATGAGCAATTTGCAAGAAGTAAAAGCACGGGGCGGACCCGTTATCGCCATCGTCGACGAACCGGACCAACAAGTCCTCAAGTTAGCGGACGACATAATTCGTATCCCCGTAGTCGAGGATTTCTTACAACCAATTGTCTCATCCATACCGCTGCAATTGCTGGCTTACCACATTGCGGTTTTACGCGGATGCGACGTTGATAAGCCAAGAAATTTGGCAAAAAGCGTTACCGTTGAGTAATATAGAAGAGCAGTTTCTTGTCTGCCGAAATCTAGTCGGAGTTTGAATGATGAAGAATACACAAGGTCTTAGCTACAATGCTCGCAAAGCACTGTCGGTACACGTCGGCGAAGCAGCCGGTGCCGAGATCGCCAATTTGCTTCAGCGCATGGCAGCCCAAATCGAAGAGCTCAAGCGTACCAAAGTAAACGTTACGCAAGTTATCCCCGCCGTAAAAGAACACGCATCAGCCATCGAAAGCGAAACATTCTAATCCATCCGCCGGTCGTCTAGATTTTTAAAACCGTGATCCCCCAGTGTAGAACGATTGTCCCCAGTCGTTCATCCCCCCGCTAAATCAGTGTAGAACGATTGTCCTCAATCGTTCATTTCCCCCGTCCTCCATGCAAAACGACAATCCTCAATCGTTCATCCCCCCGCTCCCCAATGTAAAACCATTACTTCAACGCTTACTCCCTGACTAGAAACCGGCTCTGCGTCAGCCGCTAAGACGCCAAAAATGACCGCCAAGGTCGAAATTCGTGACGGTGAGTCAACTCAGGAGGCACTTCGAAGACTTCGACATGCGGTAAGGCATGCGTATCGGCGTCAATGGTACAAAACCCGCCCTGGTTCGTACGACAAACCCTCGAATCGACGCCGACATAGGCAGTCAT
>JANMNK010000899.1:0-4130 GCA_031373875.1 Pirellulaceae bacterium
TATTTCGCCAACCAACGGTGGTAACTTATTGCTAGAGCGCGCCGTCGTGGGAATGCCTCACGAGATACTTCGTGATGAAGTGCCAAAAAAATTCCGGCCCGATTTTTTTGAGTACCGCACGGTTAACTTCGCGTCTCGCCACATTGGTTTTCGATGTGTTCGACGCATGAACAACTCTTAGTTTCTTTGTTTCATCGCTGCATCTACAAGACAGAATCAACCACACAGAAAAGGATTAAGACATGACACTACCCGCATCCACTGCTGAGCAATTTCTCTACTACGCAGACGGTCACTACCACTACTCTGCTTTCTGTTGCAATAAAGCTGATCCGCACTATGCGGTAATCAGCAGCACAAGTCAAATTAGTCCGCTAGGCTGTGGGAGCAATCAGCCACCAACACCGATCGTCATCACACCTTTGCCAGAACCTGCTCCAATCGGACCGAAGGATGGGAAGCTCGCGGAAGCTGCCGAAGAATCGGTCATTTTCTTGCAAACACTTGATCGAAATGATTATCGATCATCTGCACTGGTGGGAACGACTCCCACAGTGGATAACGTCGTTTCGGATCATCCAACATCGATTGCGGTATCGGTCCAAATTCCAGTTTTCCGATTTTCGGAAGCTTCGGTGATCGATGCTCGGCTAAAGCAACGTAGTTTTCGTCTCATGAAAGTAGTGAAGCCTACGATCGCGGGCTCGAATCCTGTACGACAGTTCCCGATGGATATTTACTTTGCGGACTGGTGTCGGGCGCTGCCGGCTGATCCATCGGCAATTCTTCAAGTGACCGGTTCCAATCAACGCCAAAGCTTCAACGGTCCAACGCAAGGCAACATCTACCGACTCACCATAACGCAAGGCATGACAAACTATGAAGCGTGGCTAGTGTTCCGAACCCGCGTAACGCCCTAATCACCCTCGAGTTGCCGCTTCTGTGCGTTCTCGGTAATTCCGCCGAGGCTAATTCGTTAACAAGTAGCAACGATTGTTGAAAGGAAGTATTGCATGTGGGCTCGTTCGTTGCTTTGTGTCGCGACCGCGTTCTCTTTTACTTGTGGCGTGACTCTGGGGCAAGAGACGTCTAATCGCAAGACACACGTCAGGATCGAAGGCGACGGTTTTCGCATCAACGGACGACCCACCTACGAGGGCAGGACTTGGCAAGGCAACAAGATCGAAGGCTTGTTGCTTAACAGTAGAATGGTGCAAGCTACATTCGATGATCTCAATCCAGAGACGCGAACTCAGTGGGCTTATCCGGATACACGCGTATGGGATGCCGACCGGAATGTTGCGGAGTTTTTGGCAGCAATGCCCGTTTGGCGTTCGCATGGCCTGTTGGCCATAACAGTCAACTTGCAGGGCGGCAGTCCACAGGGCTATTCGCAAACCCAACCTTGGCATAATTCAGCGTTCACCGAATCTGGAGAACTACGGTCTGAGTACATGGGGAGGCTGGAGCAAGTTCTGAATCGCGCAGATGATTTAGGGATGGTGGTGATCGTGGGCTATTTCTATTTTGGCCAAGATCAGCGACTTCGCGATGAGGCCGCAGTGAAACGGGCAGTCGATGCTGCGACTACGTGGATTCTTGACACGGGTTTCACTAACGTACTGGTAGAAGTAAATAATGAATGCGATGTGAAAGCCTACGACCACGAAATATTAAAGCCCGAGCGTGTTCATGAATTGATCGATCAAGTTCGCAAGTTGGGGAAGCACAACCGGAGATTGCTGGTAGGGACCAGTTATGGTGGAGGAACGATCCCCAAGTCGAATGTTGTTGGTGTATCCGATTTTGTATTATTGCATGGCAATGGTGTTAAAGATCCCGAACGCATTGCCGAGATGATTCGAGAAACTCGTCGAGTCGAGGGCTATCGACCGATGCCGATCTTGTTCAACGAAGATGATCATTTTGATTTTGAAAAGCCGCTAAATAACTTCGTGGCAGCGATCAGCGAATATGGATCTTGGGGGTACTTTGACTACCGATTGACGGGCGAGCCCTTCGCCGAAGGCTATCAAAGCGTACCGGTCGATTGGACGATCAACAGCGAGCGCAAAAGAGGCTTCTTCCGATTACTGAGCGACATTACCGGCCAAGGGCAGTGACCAAACACAGCGGGGGTAATCGCTCGATTTTTCATGTCACTCCGACCATGGCCTCGATTTTGTGACCTTCAAGCAAGTTTGAGGGGGCCAAAAGAGTGGATATTTGCTGTCGTTTCACACAGTTAATTGACCAAGTGAGTCGTAGCCGCTACTCTATAATAAGAGGCTAATGAACCCAATGCCCGCGTTTTCGCGCAGATTGTTCCCCTTAGCCCACCACTCCCGCCACCGCCATCCATTCCCAACTTGCCTGCTTTGGAGGGTCTAGCTTTGAGGATCAGTTCCCCAATGTCGCGACTAGCGTATCTTTTGTGCGTAACAGTTTTTGCCATAAGAACACTTAACTGCCCACAGTTGTTCGCAGACGATTCGAAGCCCATCGCCGAAGTGAGCTATCACAAGGATGTTATGCCTATCCTGCGCGCCAATTGCATGGGCTGTCATCAGCCCGCCAAGTCGCAAGGGCAGTATTTCATGACGGATTTCGCCGCGTTGCTCAAAGGCGGTGAATCTGAGACACCCGCTATTGTGCCTGGCGATCTCGCGGCCAGTCATCTAATAGAAGAGATAACGCCAGTCGACGGCAAAGCTTCGATGCCACGCAACGCAGCGCCCCTTTCAAACGCCGATATCGACGTGATACGTCGATGGATTGAGCAAGGAGCCAAGAACGATTCTCCGTCGTCCGGGCCAAGATATTCCGCCGAAAACTTGCCATCGTATGCGCGTCCCCCCGTCATCACTTCGTTGGATTTCGCTCCAGATGGAAAATCGATGTCCGTGACCGGTTTCCACGAAGTTCTCGTTTTTGACACCTCCAGTTGGCAGCGAACGGCTCGGTTGGTGGGATTGAATCCGCGGGTTGAATCCGTGCGATACTCGCCGGACGGAACTCGACTGGCGGCAACGGCAGGTCAGCCTGGTTTGTCAGGTGAAGTTCAAGTTTGGGACATCGCAAACAATAAACTCTTATTAAGTCGTGCAGCGAGTTTCGATACGTTGTTTGGTGTCAGTTGGTCGCCCGACGCCAAGTTGCTTGCATTTGGAGCAACCGATAATATCATTCGTGCTATTGATTCCGAGTCCGGTGAGCAAAAGCTCTATCAAGGCACTCATGAAGACTGGCCGCGCGCGACGGTCTTTTCTGTTTCGGGAGGGTTCTTGGTTTCAGGCGGTCGCGATATGACCGTCAAGTTAACCGATGTGCCGACGGAGCGTTTTATCGATAACGTAACGTCGATCACCCCAGGCGTGCTCAAGGGCGGTGTGAACTCAATTGCTCGACATCCGCGAAGAGACGAAATTCTTGTCGGTGGTTCCGATGGAACTCCCAAACTTTATCGATTGTTCCGTCAAACGGCGCGCGTCATCGGCGACGACGCTAATTTGCTGCGCAAGATGGGCGAAATGCCAGGCCGTATATTCGCAGTTGCGATAAGCGCCGATGCAAAGTTCTTTGCGGCTGCAAGTACGGTCGATGGACAGAGCCAAGTTCGAATGTGGCGATACGATGTCGAAGAGCAGTTGCCAGCAGAAATTCGAGCAATTCAAAAGAAATCGCCCGCTGATCGGACTGCTGAAGAGCGCAAACTGATCGAAGCCTTTACACCGCCCGAACCCGTAGAGTTAGCGAAATGGGACGTCCCGGAAACCGCTATTTACGCAATGGCCTTCGATGCGAGCAATCGTCTTGCAACCGGTGGCGCAGACGGCAAAGTACGCGTATGGGATAGCGGTACTTTGCAATTGGCACATACATTTGACGTGACACCTTCTTCAGAAAACATCGACGAACAAGTTGGCCGGCAATTGGCTGAGAACCGTACGAAGTACATGGAGCAGCAAGTAAACGCACCTGTTCCCAATGCAGAAACACCGAACGTTGATCCTAGTCTGCTAGTTCGGATCGAAGTACAGCCCACTGTAATTGTCGAAGGCGGATACATGAACCAGCACATCGACCTAGCGAACGATGTTACAAGGGACAATCTCGCAGTAAATCTGTTC
>JANMNK010000901.1:0-11463 GCA_031373875.1 Pirellulaceae bacterium
ATGCGAGCGGAAACCGGCCTCGGACGCTCCGTTTTGGGTCGTATCTACTTGGAAAGGGAATGTCCCTGGCCAGCAACAGCTAGGCCTCCGCGTTGCCATTTTAAGTTCGTAATTGCAGGGCGCACCGCGTCGGGCGGGCCCCGTTTCTTGGTTTTTTGCAGTTTTAACAAGGATTTTGTAAGTGACCATCACACGTGTTGGAACAAATGACAAGTACGCTCAGGGTTGGGCCGCCATTTTCGGAAACGGCAAAACCAGCGAGTCCGCTAAGTCAACTGAAAAGAAAGCTGCCGGAAAGAAAGCAGCGACAAAGAAGGCTTCAGGCAAAAAAAAACTTTCCGAAAGCAAAGTGGCCGAAAGCAGGCCCGTGAAGAAAACGACGGCCAAGAAAGCCGCTAAGAAAAAGCCAGCCACCAAATCAGGAACTCCTGCCGCCGCAGCACCCGCCACCGTAGCATCTGCCGCTCCGGCCAAGAAGCCTGCAGCCAAGGTTGCTGCGAAAAAGGTTGCTGCAAAAAAAAAGTAAAGCCGAATAGTGGGCTTCGCCAACCGCTCTTGCCACTCGATTGAGCATCGGTAGCATTGGATTATTCAACTGTGGGTTGCGAGGGAATCCTCGCAACCACCCCACTCCCAGTGTCTGAATGCCGCATCTGAATACGGCACTCGGTTGGATTGGACCGCATGCAAGCCAATTTTTTCCAACCGTTCGACCTAAATTCTTTCAGTCGCCACTCGGCTAACGAGTTATACTGAGACTTCATTCCCGCCAGTCGTTCGAGTTATCGCGGCGCACGCTGCGACAATTTTTAACTCGATCTTTCGCCGCTTTACTTACCCCCTGTTCGTCTAGCCCGCAGATGCGTTCTTAATATGAACAGACTTTTCAGAACAGTTTGGCTTCTTGCCGTCGGCTGTTTTCTTGTTCTAGGTGAAAGCGGTGAAAAAAACTGTCTTGGCCAAGTGATCGATTTCGACGAACAGATTCGACCCCTTCTAAAAGAACACTGTCTCAAGTGCCATTCTGCGCAAACAATCAAGGGCGGGCTGCGGCTTGATGCACCCAGCGTTGCTTTCCAAGGCGGCGACAGTGGCGAAGTTATCGTACCGGGTAAAAGCAGCTCAAGCGAATTGTATCGGCGTGTATCGACGACTGACCCAGACGAACGAATGCCGCCCAAGGAAGGAGCTTTGACGGAAACCCAAATCGCAGCGATTCGCGATTGGATCGACCAAGGTGCAAGATGGCAGGAAAACGAAGAAGATCGTTTGGCGCTCAGAGATCCACGTCTCAATCATTGGGCTTGGCAGCCTGTTCAATCCGTCCAACCACCATTTGTACCGGTCGATCATGATGCTGGCTCGACTCGGCTCAACGAAATCGATGCCTTTGTTTTAGAAAAGTTACATCAGCATGGTTTGGGCATGTCGCCACAGGCAGATCGGCGGACTTTAATACGTCGACTGGCGTTTGATCTTTGGGGGTTACCGCCCACGCAGGAGCAAATGGAAAGTTTCCTTTCGGATAACCAGCCACTAGCTTACGATCGACTAGTCGATTCGATGCTTGCTTCGCCAAACTACGGTGAGCGATGGGCTCGGCACTGGCTGGATATTGCTCATTATGCAGACACACATGGGTTTGAGCGAGATCAACGTCGTGACAATGCGTGGCCTTACAGGGATTGGGTGATTCAATCGCTTAACGCCGACATGCCCTACGACGAATTCTTGCGTCAGCAAATCGCAGGCGATGTCTATTATCCGAACGAACCGAATTCGGTTATTGCAACTGGCTTTCTTGCAGCCGGACCGTGGGATTTTGTGGGTCAAGCGGAAACGCCCAGCCCGGTTCTAAAGCGATTGGCTCGTGGCGATGATTTGGACGATATGGTAACTCAAGTCATGACGTCAACTTGCGCAGTAACGATCAATTGCGCTCGATGTCACGACCACAAACTGGATCCAATTTCGCAGCGCGAGTACTACTCGATGTGGTCCGTATTTGCCGGAGTCAAACGAGCTGATCGTCTCGTGTCCATCGACGAACAAAATCAAGTGGACACATTGAGGGCAGGAATCGAAAAAGAAATAAGTGCGACGCGATCAGAGTTAACGCAAGCACGTGGTTCGGGATGGAGTTTGGCCGACTTGGTGGGTGGCGGAAACGGATTAGGAACCGGAAAAGTTGGCTTGGGTATCGACCCCGCATCGGGGAAAATGCAATCCGATAAACGAGCTTTCTTAGAAGGAATCCAGGTCAATCATTATTTTCCGTCCGACGCTCGCTCTGTCGATGGGACACTCGTGCCAGACGGTGGCGAGTCCGGGCAAGCAACAGTTTCGTCGACGGGAATTGTCGCGACGGGTATTCCGAAAACTAGCGGTAAAGCTTGGGACGCAATTCGAAACGGTCCGGTGAATTCTCAGTTTTCGACCAAGTTTGGCGATATTGATTATGCGGGTGCCGATCACGCTCTTTTAGCGATCCATGCAAATGCAGGCATCACATTTGACCTAAACGAAATGCGCCAAGATGGAATGCCCGCCACAGTACAGTTTTCCGCGTTAGTTGGCTATTTCGGCGAGACACCCAAGAACGGCGCGAGTGCCCATGTCTTCTTGGATGGAAAGCTCGCGTGGCAACGTATCGACTTGGGGCGAAGTGACGGAGTCGTTGAATCGATGGTCACTATTCCAGAGTCCGCACGATTCTTGACATTGATGGCGACGGACTCGGGGAACGATATAGGCCACGATCAAATATGTTTTGCTGACGCCTATCTAAAGCCAGTTCAGCAAGCATCGCCGCAAGATTTGGCTCGCATCGAAATTCTGAACAAAAAACTGCAATCCCTCAAAGAACAACTGCAGTCGATTCCGGAACCGAAAAAAGTATATTCCATTGTCTCTGAGACGCCGCCTATGGTCCATCTCCTCGCTCGCGGCGATACTGAGCAGCCTCGCGAAGCAGTCTCACCAGCCGCAATCGCATGTGTTGGATCACTGCCGTCGAGTTTGGGCGATGAACAATTGCCAGAAGGTGATCGCCGACGAGCTTTGGCGGAGTGGATAACCAGTCCAGCCAATCCACTGACGCGCCGCGTTATGGTGAATCGGCTTTGGCATTATCATTTTGGTGCGGGATTGGTCGATACGCCGAGCGATTTTGGTTTAGGCGGAAATGCTCCGTCGCATCCGGAATTGCTTGACTGGTTGGCAAACCGACTCTTGCAGGAGAATTGGTCGCTAAAAGCAATGCATCGACTGATTTGCAATAGCGCAACGTACCGCCAAAGTTCCAATCAAGCTGAAGAAAACACCGAGGTGCAAACCCAATCTACAACTGCTCGCGCCCTCGACCAAGGCAATCGGTTGCTTTGGCGACAGAATGCGCGACGGCTCGAAGCCGAAGCGTTTCGTGACTCTGTTATGCGAACAGCGGGTACTCTCAATCTGCAAATGTTCGGTCCCGGTTACCGCGACTTTGATTACAAAGAAGAGTACGCGCCGGTTTACACCTACGTGACTCCCGACAAACCCGAGTTATGGCGGCGTACAGTCTATCGATTCACCGTGAGGACCACTCCCCAGCAGTTCCTTGCGACAATGGACTGCCCGAATTTTGCAAACTTAACCCCAGTCCGAAACGTCACCACAACCGCGCTTCAGTCGCTGGCCGTCTTGAACGACGACTTCATGATTCAGCAATCGGATTATTTTGCAAAGCGTTTGGAAGCTGAGTCGCCAGACTCGAATTTTGCTTCGCAGTTAAGATTGGCATTCCAGATTGCATTTGGACGCATGCCAAGTGAAGACGAATTGCAGGCGAGCGTCAAGCTTGCTCAAGCTCAAGGTCTCGCTGCCGTTTGTCGCATGTTGCTAGCCGCGAATGAATTTGTTTACATCGACTGATGCGATTTAGCTGCTGCCTTCAATAGACACATTTGCCATGAACCGACCTTCTACTAAGTCACACAATTATCTCTCGCGTCGCGAGTGGCTTAGCCGCGCGGGCGATGGATTTGGAGCGCTCGCGCTAACGGCAATGCTGGGTTCCAATCGGTCTTTAGAGGCTGACGATAATTTACCCGCCGCCAGCCAATCAGACGCAAATTTCACGTCGGCAAAGCCTTGGAAAACCATCGAACCATGCGCCAAAGCCGTCATTCAGATATTTTGTCCAGGCGGACTCAGTCACGTCGATACATGGGACTATCGACCCGAGTTGGAACGCAATCATGGCAAGCCGTTCGACACGGAGCTTGGTAAGCAGACTTTTGCCGGAACCGCTGGCAATTTTGGAAAGAGCTTTTGGGATTTTAAACAACATGGCGAGTGTGGTCGTTGGATAAGTGACCTTCTGCCGCGATTCGCAAAACATGTCGACGACGTAGCGTTTATTCACTCGATGCAGAGCAAGTCCGCTTTACATGGTCCTGCGATGTTCATGATGAATACCGGATTTGTTCGACCTGGATTTCCAAGCATGGGTTCCTGGGTCACCTATGGACTTGGCAGCGAAACGGAAAACTTGCCCGCGTTTGTCGTGTTACCCGACGTTCGCGGTCTTCCGCCAGGCGGAATCATCAATTGGGGCTCCGGATTTCTTCCCGCAGTTCATCAAGGGACTGTGCTGGAGACGGCAGCAGGAAAACCACCGATCGCCGATTTGTTCCCCGAGGTACCTCGTACCCGCGAACAGGAAAATGTTGGGCGAGAATTTTTGCAGATGTTAAATAAAAAACATGTTGCCAGCAGGTCCGATGATTCGATGCTCGAAGCACGCATCGCCAGCTTTGAACTTGCTGCCCGCATGCAGCTCAGTGCTCCCGAGGCCGTCGACCTTTCTCAGGAGTCCGAGGCCACAACCAAGCTATACGAGATCGACGATCCCGATGTAGGTCCGTTCGGCCGCCAATGTTTGCTGGCTCGAAGGCTTGTCGAACGCGGCGTTCGATTCGTCCAAATATTCTGTGGCTCTGAGAACACGTCGTCGAAAAAGATTCGCCCCAATTGGGACTCACACGAAGACATTGTTCGCGACCACGGCTACTGGGGACGCGTGCTTGATATGGGTTCGAATGCGTTGTTAACCGATTTGAAATCGCGAGGTTTGCTCGATTCAACGCTTGTCATAACGACCTCGGAGTTCGGGCGGCAACCGTTCATGCAAGGCGCTCAAAAAGGCCGAGACCACAATCCCGGTGTCTTTACCGCATGGATGGCCGGCGGCGGTATTCGCGGCGGAACCAGCTACGGCTCAAGCGACGAAGTCGGATTCAAAGCCGCCGAGAATCCCACCCACTGTTATGATCTCCACGCAACCGCCCTTCACCTCCTCGGCATCGATCACGAACGCCTAACCTACTACAACAACGGCACCCCCCGCCGCCTAACCGACGTCCATGGCCATGTGATCCAAGAATTAATTTCATAGCCAGTGAATGCGAAGCATGCACTGGTTTCGGAATTACTCACACCACATCTCTACGAACGGCGCGATTTTGATTTCTTAGTTTTCTTGATCATCCAAATACCCGTTACTGCTGCGGCGATGAGGAAGATGGTGTAGAGGATCAGTAGGTAGGGGAATTCGCGGGCGATGGCGAATGATAGGAAGAGGTAGAGTGCGGTGAAGATGGTGCCGGAGAGGATGCCGAACCAGCAGCGGAATTTGCCTCGGGGCTTCTTGGTGGTGATGGCCTTGAGGCCAAAGTAACCCGCGAGGATTGCGAAGACGCCAAAAAATGGCAGTGCGGCGAAGAGTCCGAGGTAACCGGCTGCGATTGACCAGCCGCTACGTCCGAATGGTGCGGCGACATTTTGTAATGTACTGGCGAACGAATTCTCGTTGCGAAATGTTGTAGGACCAGGTAATCCTAAATCTGTTGGCGATATTTGACCAAGACATTTGACGCATATAATTTGACTTGCCATGGCAAGTCCTTGGACAGCCAATGCTGTTTGGCAGTTCGGGCAACGATGCGTGGAGTTGAGCATGAATCACAACCTGTCGTTCTATTCCGGTACCAATCGTGTACCAACCAGAAAGTCCTGAATACCTCGAGATGGATTCACGATGGACACGATCGCTCCGACGATGAAGAACATCTGCATCACAAAGCACACCAATAACGCTGGCAATATCCACAACAAGTCTTCGTCGGACTGCGCCCTATCCAATTGCACTTGGTTGCCTTCGACAGAGACAGCAATTCTAGGTTTATTGCTTGCGGGTGAGCTAGATCTATTCACAGAATCCGGACTGACCGCGGCAGGTACCTGGGAACTCTGAGCGGCCGGTTCTTGCGTGGCTAGCTTCTTTTGCTGGCGTCGTTCGATGGACTCCAGACTCCGTATTCCAATCGGGGTTATTAGGCTGAGTACGGTCAGTATAGGAATCCAGCTCAGTGCATTTCTAAGGCCCGTTTGGAAACGGCTAGGTTCTGTACCTTGCCTTCGTCGAACGCGAATTCCCATAAGATGGAATAGTAACGAACCACGCGTGAACCAACCTGCCAGGAAGACGGCTAACAACAGAATAAAACCGGCGCTAAACGCCGCAGGCTCAATGGCTGCGCCCATCCATTTGAGTACGACGGATAAAGCCGAGAAAGTGAACGTCAACAACGGCGTTTCCACACCGATCGACATACACAAAACGCCCAGTCGTCCATCCCAAGTCAATTCACTACTATTCGCCGAAATCAAATCCAGTTGAGTTCTCGCCCATTCTAGCGTTTCAATTTGCCTTGGCCGAGAACGCAGCTCGCTGACGAACTTGCTAGCACTGACGGGCAGGATTTGATTCGATGTGCATCGCTCCACAGTGTTGATGAAAACTTGTACAGCACGATGTTCGTCGGTTGGAGGAGGCTGATCGATGGTTTCATTACGCCCTTGGGTCGACAACAGGCAGCGGTCGAGCAACTTGGTGTTGCCCGATTGATCGACCCAGAAATGATCAATCGAGATGGAGGCCGGGATTGAATTGTCGGCGATCGATGCAAGCAATTCGTTAACCAAGTTTACTAAGATGATCCGGCCGCTTTTCCAACTGACCCCCTGGCCTGCTTTGGCAACCAAGCCTAACGGAGCACCTGATATTGACTCGTATGCATTCCAGTGCACGTCTCCTTGCATCCCATCCTGCAACCAACGCAACCGTCCCGGCCTCATAGGACCGCGTTGCGCGGTTAATTGTTCGGATGGTTGCGAAGCTAGTTCTAGCCAAACCGTCCGGTTCAATAAGTCGTCGCGAGCTTGCAACAATTTGTAACCATCGCTCGCAGCGAGTACGCCAACTGGAAAGTAGGGTCCAAAATGCTCTTTGGATTCAAGGGCTTCTGCAGCGACGACCGGATGATCATCAAGCCGATTAGATCGGCGAGCTTGAATCAGTCGCAGAACCCGAGTTCCGCTGACAATCTCATGTAAACCGCGAAATCCGTTGCTCCGTCGCATGAACGCTAGACAAATTGCTAGCGGGACAAAGCTGATCAAGACCTTGAAGATGCTGTCGGTCAGAATGGCATCAAAGCTGAGATCGACGGCCGTCATTGCCCGGCCAGAATCTTCTTTGTACTTGAGATATTGCAAAAGAATAGCGATTCCTAAATTGCCAGGAATGAAGATTGCTCGGAGAAAAATCTTGCCGACGCTCGGTTTTTGGCCATCCATGTCGACGACCTGCAATTGCAATATCTTTTTGCCGACCGTTTTACCCCACGTTGATTCAGTAAACGTAAAGTAGACGATTGCCAGAATCCAAGAAACAAATGCGGAGACAAATTGCATTCTCGGGATTGAATCCCCTAACATCTCCACGTCATGCGATCGCTGTGCCTGTAATCCGCTCAAGGCACCAGCCAATCCCATCACGATTTGGAGCATAATTCCTAACATCGTCACGTCGATCATATAAGCACCGGCGCGTCGTCCGATGTCCGCGATCGACGTTCCGCCCGTGGCGAAGGGCGCTAAAGCGTCTCGTAAATGCGCAAGGGAAGCGAAACGATTCGCAGGATCTTTCTCCAGCGTCTTTTGGATGATTCGTTCAAGTGATTTGGGAATGCTTGGAACAAATTTGCTGATGAGTGGTGCTCGGTCCGTAACGATTTGGGCTGTGACCGACAACGCATCTCCAGAAAACGGTGCGCGTCCTGCGATCAAAGTGAACAGAGTCGTTCCGACAGAATAGATGTCAGTACGTTCGTCGACTTTGCCACCGCGAATTTGTTCTGGCGCGGCAAACAGTGGTGTACCCATAAAAGTACCGGTCTGCGTCAAAGTCACTTCGGTGACGAGCGATTTCGATAATCCAAAATCGCCAACTTTGACACGACCATCGCTGTCCATAAAGCAATTGGACGGCTTGACGTCGCGATGAACCACCCCAAGCTCATGGGCAGCAATAAGTCCTTCGATAACATCCAGAATGTAGTCGACCGCGCGATTGACTGGAAGTTGCTTTTCGTTGTTTAGTACATCTTGCAGCGTTTCACCGGGCATGAGCTCCATGGTGATATAAGGCTGCGAGTCGATTGCACCTGCGCCGTAAACAAAAGTCGTTCTAGGATGTGACAACTGGGCGGCCAATCGCCCTTCGCGAACAAAACGCTCCACTGTGTTTGGGTCGTTCATCAATCCGGCGGCAAGTAACTTGAGCGCGACGCGACGACCGTTCGCCAACTCTTCGGCTTCCCAGACGACGCCCATGCCGCCTTGGCCTAGGAGCCGAATTAACTGATAAGGTCCAAAGCTGTCCGATGCGTGATGATCAAATACATTTGCCGAATGACGTTGTCTAGGCGAGGGGGCCAATGTTTCGGCTTCGCGAGGCAAGGGTGGGGACAAGGACTGGGTGTCGTTCAGAATGAACGAATTGCCGACAGCCGCGCCGCATTCCGAACAAAATTTCGGTGGTGCAGTTTCAAAGGTGATTTTGTTTTGACAAGTCGCGCAGGTAAACTCCAACCGCTTCGTCCTTTGGGCCTGGGGCACCTTAGGTTAGTGGAAATTTGAGAGCGACACTTGCAGATTGACTTATCTTATAAGACTAAAAAGTCTTCACGGGGGCATGCAAATACTGACTTGGATCTTTCAACCAAATCAGTCATCTCAAATTTGTACGAACCGTATTTTAGTGTGCGACAAGGGCCGACGGTAGTTAGGTACGATTTTTGTTGAGGTGGCATGGGCCCAAGAATGCTGCGAAAACGCGATGTAGAAAGCAAAAATGGCTTTGTCAGCAGGGCGAGTGCCGACAAAGCCATTTTGATTGGTTACCGATTCGATCGCTGATGATGCGATTCACCGGTGAATGATGAAATCGACGATTACCAAGGAGCTCGTACGGGATAGATCCCGAACTGATTCGTATGGCTTGGGTAAACAGGCGTGGCGCGGAAGATGCCGCCGCTCGCACCGTTTGGTGGTAGACCTTGAAATTGATGATAGACCGGAGTCATCGTATTTTGGGAAACACCCCACGAATAATTGCCCTGCATAACAACGTTTGGCGGAACAACTAAGGCAGTGGGCTGTCCTGTCTTGAGATAGTAATACTCTCCATGCCAAGGTGTGCGTTCAGCATAATAATTTGCGTAACGCTCACCAAAAACACGCGGAGTCAATATCCCAAAGCCACGACCCGGGGATTGAGCAAGGCTTGATTGACAATTGACTGCTGCGGCAATTGCTACCGCAGCGAGGGCGACAAACCGAATCATAAAGTTTTTCCTGTCAGCCACCAAGTGAGCTTTGCCGGAATCCATTCCAAGCCGACTCATTCGAGGGCTCGTTAGTGAGGAAGTTGGATCATTTTGAAAACCCGGGTTGCTGCCGTGCGTGCCGGTGGGCTGTAATAATGAACTGACGTCCGATTTAAACCCGCTCCTCCATCATAGTACGAATGATATCGGTGACTATGATGATGCATGAACTCGTGCGGATAAAGCGGTTCATAGGTGATGTAAGTGTGACCGACCCATCCTGGGACGCCCACCGGTGAAATGTAGGCCGCAGCCGTTGCTTGATTTGCGCTTCCTTGCGTAAAGTAATTGTTGAATACGTTGTTCGCGCTGTTGTACATCGGCGAGTATCCATTCTGTGCCTGTACAGCAGTGCTGGCCATGCCGATCAGCAATGCGGCAAGCGTGGTTCGCAACAAAACTTTGATCAATCCTTCGATACGCATTTCAAACTCCTTAGTGATCTTCTTCAGCCAATCCGTGGCGAGAATTACGACTTGTCGCCCATCGTTTACAACGCGTAATCCCGATGTGCTATAGAAAGCTACCGGCGTTTCGCAACCGTTGAGAATTGCGATCTGCACCGGATCATTATCTTTGGTCTTCGCATACAATGGGAACAGTCTTTGTCCCGACTCGGTAAACGATCAATTACCAGGTCCATCTGGTAGGATACATCGAACCGTGTATGCCAAAGCCATCGCGCTTTTCCAATGCTGGGATGCCGTCAACATGTCTTCGGGATTACTGCCACCGTCTCCCCAAAGTTTTGCTTGCACTCCCTAAATTCGGAGTTTGCGGGCGTCATCATCTGGAAAGCTCAAAGTCTCGCTAAGCAGCGCAATTGGCGCGAGGACCGTTACGTGCCACAAATACTATGTGCCATAAGCGACTCGGTAAACGGCCGTTACCTCTTCAATTATCTAGCCTAGACCTCCCAGGCGTTATCATTTACCCTGTTGGCTTGTTTCGGCACAAAGCATTTTTCGTTGTTGGGTTACTACCCCCTGTTAGCAGGAAGCAAATCGTTTCGCACATGCCTGATTCACCAAATACTTCAGGAAAAGCCAAGCCGCGTCGCGCAACCGCTGAGAGTCTCGCAACCAAACAACGCGATATCTCTGTCAGCGAGTTTTTTGCAAAAAACAAGCACTTGCTCGGCTTTGACAATCCCCGAAAAGCACTCCTGACGACTGTCAAAGAAGCTGTGGACAATTCGTTAGACGCTTGCGAAGAGGCCGGCATCGTGCCCGAAATCTGGGTCGAGATTGCTCAGCCCCAGGCCGGTCGTTTCAGCGTTTCCGTACAAGATAATGGGCCGGGCATCGTCAAGAAACAAATCCCGCTGATTTTTGGAAAGCTGTTATATGGCAGCAAGTTCCACCGACTTCGCATGAGTCGTGGACAGCAAGGGATCGGTATTAGTGCTGCCGGTATGAACGGGATGTTGACGACCGGTCGACCGCTTCAAATTCTTTCAAAGACATCCAAGTCCAAACCGCTGCACTACTTCCAGCTACAGATTGACACCAAGAAGAACCAGCCGGAGATCATCAACGGCAAAGGCGAAGGCGTCGACATTCCGGCAGGAGCCAAAGGACTAGCGTATATTCGCGATAACGGCATTAGCTGGGAGAGTCATTATTCAGCCGCCAAGGGAGCGGTTCTGAGCGACGTTGCCAAGAATGGCGACGGGTCGGTGACGTCG
>JANMNK010000914.1:0-1610 GCA_031373875.1 Pirellulaceae bacterium
TTCAAACTGAAAGGCACTTCTATGATACGCATTTCAAGAATGCATGACCATCATTTTCTCGTACAAAATAATTCGTGACCATTTTCGCTGAATCCCCCCAGAACATCCGCCTTTGTTTTGGAGTTTCCAAGTTTTCGATTGGCTGATAGTGTCGTTTTTTGAGTGGTTTTTGGTGCAATTAACCGGCGGGCAAGCTTGGCATTGGATAGGCAAAATATGTGCCAGCGAGTATGTTTGTCGTCACGAGAGGTTCACTCGATTACGCGGCGAGTAAGCATGCGGAACTTGTGGTCTAATTTTTAGCGGTTTTTTCCGTTAAGCAGGATTTTGCGTCGCTCGAAATCAGATCACGAAGTTCAAGTGTGCATTTACCTTTGTCTTATCGTAACGATTATCACCAAGTGTCGAAGTTCGGCTTCGGAGGTAGAACAGCGTGCCGACAAAGTTGCCTTGCGTGTTCAAATTCTTGATCGGATTTGGAAAAGAGTTGCATTCGTTTTAAATTTGTCCTGCATGATTGCTGGCAACAGTTGAAATATCATTTTTGTAATTGAAAACAGTCGCGGCTGGCGGCTATCGGAAGCATAGGAGATTGCTATGAAATTGTTCGAAGGTAAAAAAGGTCTTGTCCTTGGAGTTGCAAACGAGAATTCTATTGCGTGGGCAATCGCAAATGAAATCATTCAGCACGGTGGCGTTTGCGGCTTTTCGCACCTTCCAGATCGAGCCGATGATGAACGCCAACGTAATCGCCGACGCGTTAGCCAATTGACCGACCAATTTCCGGACAATGTCGCTTTCCTAGAACCGCTTGACGTACAGCAGGACCAGCAAGTCACCGACTTCATGGCAATGGTCGGTTCAAAGATGGGGAAAATCGACTTCTTGCTGCACTCCATCGCATTCGCAGACCGAGCCGATTTGTCTCGCGACACCGTTGAGACAAGCCGCGAAGGATTCAAGCTTGCCATGGACGTAAGCGTCTACAGTTTGATTTCCGTCACCAACGCAGCTCGGCCTCTATTCAATCCCGGCGCGTCGGTTGCCGCAATGACATATTTTGGCGGTGAAAAATGCGTGCCTGGTTACAATGTGATGGGCATTTGCAAAGCTGCTTTGGATGCGACGGTTCGCTATCTCGCGTATGACCTGGGGCCAGCCTCAGTTCGCGTCAACGCAGTCAGTGCCGGTCCTTTGCGAACTTTGGCGGGACGCGCGGCTGGTGTCGATGAGATGCTTGACCTATACGAACACATGGCCCCGCTGGGACGAAACATCACGCACGACGAAGTCGGCCGTGTCGGTGCATTCTTGCTGAGCTCCTACAGCGACGGAATCACAGCAGAGATCATGCATATCGACGGCGGCTACAACGCCATGGGCAGCCCCGGCCGCTTGCTCGAAAAAATGAAAGCCAAAGTGTAAACGGGTTGCGCTTATAACTTCCGCTCCGCCGCGTTCGCCTCGACACCGCTGAACAGATAAAGCCCCAATACTGTTCGGCACGACATTTGCGCGAGGGATACTTCTGGACTAGCCAATCAATCGCGCGCGACTATTACGCTTGTTGCGCAATTCAAAAACCATTTTCATCTGGTCTTGAGATCGCA
>JANMNK010000955.1:0-8878 GCA_031373875.1 Pirellulaceae bacterium
ACCAATTCAGGTTTTAGTTTCCGAGATTTGCGCAGTCGAAAAGCTGCTTTGCGAAGTGCGTAGGCAGTTGCGCTGGGCATGATCGACTTGGCTGATTCATCGAATTCTGACCGAAGGACCGGATCGAGTAAAATTTGGTCTGTATGCACTCCGTGGCGATCATACAAACCACGCGCCGCAATTTCTGCCGCAGCTAACTCTTCGCCAAACTCTAACCGATTCGACTTAGCCGCTTTCGCTCGCAGTTTGCCACTCTTGCGAACGTGGATGAGAGCCTCAAGCAGTGTTTTCTCGTCTCCTTCGATCCCCGCTTTGTGGCAAGCGTCTAAGAATCGATTGCGACGATCGTCATCCAGTAATACCTCATCAACACTCCAGCCATCGTGACTTTCTGCAAAGACACGAACGATGTCGGCTTCGGAGATTTTATCTGCTGCGACAGCGAAACTCGTTTGGCGCAACAAAATTGTCGCCAACAAGCAAGCTACTAAGACTTTTGGATTCATAGGCCCCTCCGCTGGTCTTTATTTTACGATGAACGAGGCCTCCCATCATATGGTAATTCTCTACGGAAAATAGTCGTTTTTTGCAAGTCTAGCAATCGTTTTTCCGTTTGCTCGCGATGTTAAAAATGCTTCCGATAGCTTGCGATACTGGCAATTGTTCGACCGCTAAGCTAAAGTCAAAAAGTCGATTGCAAATGATGACCGTGCGACTTCGGGGAGATTCGAACTTTGATAGCCATTCGCATACAAAACTTCCACAAGATTCCCGTGTCACGGAAAATGCTAATTGCGAATTTCAGAAACGGTTTGGCGTTCCGTAGAACATTGCAGACTGCCATGTTTTTGATAGTCGGACTTGCGACGGAAATCCTTCCAGCGACCGATCCAGTGAGTTTTCGAAATGCAGTTGCTCCTCTGTTAATCGATAACTGTGTAGCTTGTCATGGCACAAAAAAGTCAGAAGGCGGCTATCGCGCTAATACATATGACTTGTTGAAAACGGCGGGTGACTCGGGGATTGCACCGATTGATTTTGCGAATTTATCACAAAGCGAATTGCTTCGGCGTATTACGTCGACCGATCCCGATGAACGAATGCCTGCGGGTGCCGACCCGATGAGTGCTGCGGATATTGACGTGATAAAAAGGTGGATAGAGCAGGGCGGGATATGCGATGCCACGCCATCGGCCGCTGCGTTATTTGACATCGTCCCAGATCCAGTCTACCCTGCACCTCCCGCAACTTATTCAGCATCGATACCGATCACCGCTCTTCAGTTTTCTGAGAATGCTGAAGAACTTATTATGTCGGGCTATCATGAATTGACCATTTGGCGTGTCGCGGACGGCAGCCTGGTTCGTCGCATCGGAAACTTGGGCGAACGAATTCATCGGATTGCGAAACTTCCAAGTCCGAATCTGGTCGCGGTGGCTTGCGGCGAGCCTGGGCGACTTGGTGAAGTGCGAATTGTGAATCTTGAAACGGGGACCGTTGAACAAGTGATTCATCGCGCTTCGGACCTCGTACTCGATCTTGCTGTTAGCCCCGATGCTAAACGTTTGGCGACAAGTTCCGCCGATGGATTAGTTCGTGTGTACAACCTCAATCCGACGGCGCTCCACAAGACGATTTCCAGTCACTCAGACTACGTAACATCGGTCGCTTGGAGTCCAGACGGTGCGAAACTTGCAACTGCAAGCCGCGACAAGACGGCCAAAGTGTTCGAGGTCGAGAGCGGCGAGTTGCTTGCGACCTGCTCGCTGCACCAACAAGCTGTACGAAGCATCCTTTTTTCTGCAGACGGCAAGCAGTTGATCAGTAGCGGCAGCGACAACATGCTCTACCGGTGGGACGCTGAATCAGGTGCCAAAGTCTCCGAAGTCGGCTTGGCCAGTGAAGCGTATCAACCCGTCACGTTCGAGGCCACTGTTTTCTTCGCTTGCAGCGATCAACTTGTTAAGCAATTTGACGTTGCCCAAAACAAAATCTTACGCAGTTTCTCCGGTCATAAAACAAGTGTTCTATCTCAAGCACTTTCGCCAACAAAAAAGCTTCTCGCGACCGGAAGTCTCGATGGCGAAGTCCGAATTTGGAATATTACTGATGGCGTACTCGTCGTATCCTTTCTTGCGATACCAAAACAGTAGACCCCGGATTTCAACTGCATTTCGCGGAAAACGGAAGCTTGGCCGGTTCTGGTCTGTGTTCATTTTGCTGTGAAAGTGGACTTTGTTCCAATATTTTCAATTCTCAAACGAACAGCGGATAAGCATAGATACAGTGAGCTTTCATATCCGTGATACGTAACTTGGTTTTATGTGTTTCAGAACGCGCTTGCTTCTTGCGGCTAAATCGGAAAGAATCGTTGGAAGTTTGAATTGCAATTTGGATTTCAGGAGCGTGGGCAGTTAATATGGTCAAAATTACATCGATCCTTTTTGTGTGTTTGCTGTGTGTGGGTTGCGGGTATCCGGGGTTCAAGGCGACGAAGAACTACAAATGGAGTTTTGACGGATCTGATCCGATTCCAATCGATGTAGATAGTTACAACGGATCGATTGCTGTCACTCCGTCGGTGAACGATGAGATCGAGATCGACGCTACGGTGACGACGCGAGGTTTCACGCAAGATCTGGCGGATGCTGCTCTCGAAAAATTGGTTCCGAATGCTGTCGTCGAGAACGGTAAACTTTTTGTTAGTGCGAATTCGGTTGGCGGGTTTAGCAATTCATCCGTCGAATTTGTCCTTCGTGTGCCACGAAAAACTTTCGCAAAGCTTCACACGTCCAATGGTTCCATCCGTGTCGAAGGACTTGCCGGTGAATTTGACTGCACGACATCGAACGGGTCGGTGCAGGTCTCTGGCTTAACAGGCAAGCTCAAGATTAAGACGAGCAACGGCGCGATCAAGATTTTCGATACGGTCGCGGAAGTTGGCGCTAAGACAAGCAATGGATCAATCACTGCTAATTTTGTACCTGTGGGAAACTCCAATGAACTGCGAACTTCGAATGGGCGAGTATCAATTGGATTGCCAAAAAATATGTCTGTAGCCTTAGACGCTTCGACGAGCAATGGAAGCGTTACTTGCGAGTTACCGTTGGGCAGTGACGTTCGTAAAAAGAAAACAAGTTTGGTCGGGAAAACGACGGTAGAAAACGCTGAACTACCGGAAGCTAAGCTGCTGGTTCGCACTTCGAATGGTTCGGTTCAATTCCGCGAAATGGATGAGGCGAACGCGAAAGAAGAAAACGCGAAAACGAACACGCCGACGAATCAAGCTGAGGTTGACAAGCCGAGTCAAATTGAGCTTTGAGCCATCAGGGCACCACCATCTGATTCTTGCCAATAGTAACCGGGCGTATATTACGTCCGGTTTTTTCGTTTGTGCTGGTTGTTCCATTCGTGCGATCTCGCCGAACAACCTGAAATGCGTGGACAAGTTACGAACGGCTTGTTGCCGTCCTATTGTTTCAATATCGCTCCCATTCAAGGGTAGAGCCCACGGCCGAGCGATTTTGTCCTAGGCAGATATAGCTCACCTTCGGGAAACGAAGATTGAGAGATGTTGGAGTTATTGCGCGGCATTCATGGATATTCTCGTATTGTTCATTGCTTTAGTAGCTTCCGTTTGGGCGTTGAATTTTGTCAAATTCAGCGGTCTTGCCGGGGGCTTCGTAGCCGTGCTTTTCATTGGAAGCTGCTTTAGCTATCCGTTCTTCAAAGTCGGACCATTGACGCTGGACCGCATCATGTTGATCGCGCTCTTTGGATTTTACGCGATCGTACGTGCTCAAGGATCGGCGCGAGCGATTCGATTTTCGAAGTCCGATATTTTGCTCATCGTTTTCATGTTGGTGATGGCTTTCAGCACCTTCTCCCATAATTGGCGTGCTCACGATGGAAAAACGGCGATCAACTTGGTGGTTTTCTACTTGATGCCGGCAGCGATGTACTGGATGGCAAAGAACAGTCATTTCGACGAGCAGCAAGTTGCTTTCTTGCTTTCTTTTTTTGCGTTGTTCGCCGTCTACTTGGGGTTGGTAGGAATCGCCGAGCGGTTTGAACTGAGCTACTTTGTTTTCCCCCAGTATATCATTTCGCAAAAATATCCAGAGTTCTTGGGAAGAGCGCGTGGGCCTTTCTTGAATCCGTGCGCAAATGGCTTGTTTCTCACGGCGGGAGTTGCTGCCGCCATTCTTAGTTGGTCCAAGCTCATGTTGCTTGGCCGCGTTCTGATGACGGGGGCTGCGACAATCAGCGTTATCGGCATCGTTTGCACCATGACGCGAAGCGTGTGGATCGGAGCGGCGATGGCGATCGCTGTACTCGTCACGGCCACGATCCCACGACAGTTACGATTTGGTTTTGTGATTTCAATTCTCATTGTTGGCAGCGTCGGAATGACCGTCAGTTGGGCAAGCCTACAATCCTTTAAACGCGACAAGAACGTGACCGTCGAGGATATGCAAAAGTCAGCCGAATTGCGTCCCATGTTGGCGATCGTCGCAATAGAAATGTTTCGCGATCGTCCGCTCCTCGGGTTCGGATTCGGCCAGTATCTCGAAGAGAGTTTGCCCTACTTTTCCGCGCGGGTTTCCAATCGACCCATTGAACTTGCCAAGCATTACGTGCAACACAATGTCATTCTATCGCTCTTGACGGAATGCGGCCTAATCGGTGCTTCGTTATATATCTTGCTGATAGGGACATGGCTTGTTTCTGCGTGCGCGTTGATGAATAAACGCGCCGTTAGTTTGGCAAAGCGACAGCAAGGACTGCTATTCGTATGCGTGTTTTGCTCGTTCTCGGTCAGCGGTTTCTTTCAAGATATGACCATCGTGAGCATGTCGCACATGTTGCTTTTCTTCTTGGGCGGGCTGGTGATGAGTTTATCAACGAATCCCGAGCAGCGATTCGCCAAAAGTCAAGTTAAAGAACCTGCGATCGACCGAGTGGCCGGCGAAATACTCTCACCGATTTGTTGATCGCAATGTCCGAGTCAAATCATCAAATGGATCAACTCAGTAAAGCGGTGTGCGGTCAAGAGCAGACATCACGGCTGGCCCGCATGGATTGCTTTCGTTTGGTTGCTGCTTTGGCGGTTATCTGGATTCACGTTCCGCATAACGGGGAACTGAGATGGACCACGATATTTTGCCGATTTGCCGTGCCTTTTTTCGCAGCAGGGTTGGCGTACTTCGCAATTCTAAGCGGTATGAAACCGTCGGCGTCGCTCCGCAATTACTTAGTTTCGCGAACTACCAAGCTTTACATACCGTTCCTGTTTTGGACGGCAGTGTATCTTGGCTTTAAAACTTTCAAACGGTTCGTTGTACCCGAGCAACATTATGATCTGCCCGGAATTGAGGTTCTTTGGACGGGTGGCGCGTATCACCTGTGGTTTGTCCCTTTCGCGATGTTGACCAGCATTCTCGGATTCGCGGTTGGTAGATTTCTTACAAGATGTTCCGATACGCAACGGCTGATAACGGCCTGTTGTCTTATCGTCTTGTCGGGGCTCATCGCGAATCTCGTATGGCCCATTTGCGCGAATATGGCGGAACCCTGGCGATACATGATCGATGCCACGCCAGCAGCGATCGCGGGATCGGCAGCAGCCATACTTGTCCAAATTCGTAATAAGTCCTGGATGTTCGAACCGGGTCGCCCGTCCAATTCCTTTGCTGGCATCGTATTTTTCGTAAGCATTGCACTCTTGGTATGGGACGGTCGCAATATCGTACTAGAGACAGTCGTCGGCTGTTCGTGCTTGGCATTCGCGCTAAGCACAACCTTCACGCGACTAGAAACTCGTTTTGCGCCATTCGGGCAATATGCGATGGGACTTTATTTCGTTCACTTACTATTCATCAAGGTTTTCGAAACTGCAGGAAGCAAATTTCATTGGCATATGGGTTGGTCGGTGGATTTGTTGGTTTTCGCTTTGACGGTCGTCTTGAGCGGTTTTACAGTCTGGTTGCTCCGCAAACATCGACTAACTAACTGGACGGTCGCGTGAACGATTATCGACGCGAACATTTTCGAACGGCTTCTTTCGATTTTTATAGCGAAAAAACAATTCACTTTGAGCTATTCCCCATAGAGACAACTACGGCAAGAAATTCATGAACACACTTTTTGTAATTACCAGCATGCCAATTGGCGGAGCCGAAGTGCTACTGCTCAATTTGATTCGTCGATTGGATCGTTCGAAAGTGTCGCCAATTCTGGTGTGCTTGAAAGAGCTTGGTCCACTTGGCGAAGAGCTTGCCAAGGAGATCCCGACCTATAAGAACCTGCTAAGGTCGCGATATGATCTTGGCGTACTATTTCGCTTGAAGAAGATCATTCGCCAAAACAAAGTCCAAGCTGTAGTAACGGTCGGCGCGGGCGACAAAATGTTTTGGGGACGACTGGCTGCGAAATTGGCTGGAACGCCAGTCATCTGTTCCGCCCTACATTCTACGGGTTGGCCTGACGGCGTCGGGAAACTGAATCGGGCGTTGACGGGGATTACTGACGGATTCATCGCAGTCGCTCGAGCCCATGGGCAGTATCTTATCGAGCAGGAGAAGTTTCCAGCAAGCAAAGTAACCGTCATTCCGAACGGGATTGACCTTCAAAAATTTTCACAGACCGACGGGGCGCGAGAGAGACTGCGAAACGAACTTGGCTTGTCCCACGATTCGAAAATTGTTGGAATCGTTGCCGCACTTCGAAAGGAGAAGAATCATTTGCGATTTGTACAGATCGCGAAGAAGGTCTGCGAGAAAATCGGCAATGTCCATTTTGTCATCGTCGGTGATGGGCCAGAGCGGGCCGCAATCGAATCTCAAATCGGGCGATACCAACTTAACGATCGTATTCATCTGCTGGGTACACGGACGGATACCCATCAACTGTTATCTGGATTCGATGTATTTACATTGACCAGTGATAACGAAGCCAATCCTGTTTCCATTTTAGAATCGTTGGCTTGCAGCGTTCCGGTGATTGCAACCGATGTTGGGTCCGTCAGTGAAATGGTCGTCCAAGGGAAAACAGGTTTCGTTGTCCCTGTTGACGATGTTACGCTATTCGCCGACCACGTCATGAATCTGGTAATGAACGAGCAACTCGCAAATCAGCTAGGGGAAAATGGACGCCAACATGTTTTGGAAAATGGCTCTCTCGAAGTGATGGTCACCGGCTATGAGCGACTGCTCTCTCGATTGCTGCGTGAAAAAACGGCGAACCGATATGTCAGCGAAAAAACTTCGGCGGCAAACGTCGACCAGAATTTACTTCTCCGATCGAAATCGAACGGACAAGTAATCCCAAAGTAGCCATTCGAGGAACAGCAGCAGCATCGGTCCTACGAACAAGATTAGCTGCCCAAGCTGTACCATAGAAAACCATATGGGCAAGAACTGTAGGCTTCCTTGATATAATGCAAAAACTAGCGCTGCGTTGAAAACGAGAGCAATGGCGCTAAACAGGACTGTAAAGAAAGAGAAAGCCGCCAAGCCAGCGTACTGGCGGAACGACGAGGGATTGCGTGGTCCGCTCTCTTTGCGTCTCAGCGAAAATCCAACCATCGAACGCTCGCATCAATTTGGCTAAGGACTGAAGTAAACAAAAAAGGCGGGATGAAGCTAACACTTCGCCCCGCCTTGAATAGTACTTTAAGCCAATTTCACTAGTTCAGCAAGTCATCTAGATCGCTGGCAAAAACGTCTTCCAATTTGCTATGGTTGGTCACGCGTTCATCTCCACGAGCGATTACCGACAGATGATCATCCCAAGCTGAGGAATCCACTGGTCCTTCGCCCTCGCCAACAATCGCCGAACACGATTGACCGATGACGCTTTGCAGTTGCAATTGTGCATCTTCGCGAACTTGTTGAGCTACTGTCGCTAACATCTGTTCTGGCGAGACCATGGTGACGATGTAGGACGCGATGCCAGCTTGCTGATCGAAATCGATCAAGCTTCCCTCGCCTTCGCCTTCTCCTTCGCCGCCGCCCGGTCCATTTTGATTGAGGTAGTTAATAACCTCCAAAACGTCCTTGGGTTCTACGCGTTTGTTACCATCGACGTCGATGAACGGTGGTGGAACAAATTCGCCCGGTGGAATCGTTCGAACGCCGTTCCTATTCAGATCGTTGATGATCAGCAGTGCATCGATCGGCGATACAAAACCATCGTCGTTCACGTCCACATTCAAACGTGGGTTTTGGTACAAACTGGTACCAACGCGTATGGATACCAAAGCGCTGTTACTGGTTGTGCCTTCGTTATCGCGTACGGTGTACGACAGAGTTGCAGTGCCAACAAACGATGCAGTCGGCGTGTATTCGATGCGACCATCGGCCAAAACGCGAGCCGAGCCATTAGTAGCTGGCGAGACAATTTGAACCGAAGTTCGATCGATCGCACCATCAGAATCGGTATCGTTGGTCGTGACATCAAAGACGATCCTGGTTCCTGATGCAGTTGAGAATGTATCAGCCACTGCCAAAGGAGGCGAATTGGTTGTCACCGTCACCACGGCTTCGTTCGATGCCAAACCTAGACTATCGCGGACGCGATAGGTAAAGGTGTCTTGACCTCGGAAGCCGGTATTGGGTCGATACTCGATGAAACCTGTTTGAAGTACTTGAATGGTACCGTTGATAGGCAATTGACCGATCGAGATAGTTCGTTCATCGATCGGGGTGTTCGAATCGACATCGGTGTCATTAGAAAGAACTGCCAAAACTGCCAGCCGTTCTGGGATGACTGCAAAGGTATCATTGTTTGCAACTGGAGCATCGTTGCGTCCCGAGACAAGGATGTTTACCGTCACCAAGCTGCTGTTAACACCGCTGGCATCTTGGACTTTGTAATT
>JANMNK010001021.1:0-2838 GCA_031373875.1 Pirellulaceae bacterium
TGTTCGATTACTTAACTTGTCCGAGGAGACTTGTTCTATGACCCCTTATGATCGCCGTCTCAGTCCGTATATCAATCGCATGGCCCAGGACATGCAGATTCGCAACTTGGCCGCCAGCACTATCGACTCTTACACTTGGCACGTCGATAAATTCTGCGAATTCGAAAAAACTTGCCAACTCGCATGTGGATGGATACACTAACGCTCCGTTGAGCCGTCGCAGCTCAATTGGCGTTCGCAAGCCACTTGAAACGATTAATCGTCCCGCTCCGTCGGCTCAGTTCAACGCCCACTCTATACGTCGGGGATCAAAAACGTACCAAAGGGCCCAACAACCCCGCTCCCCGACGCATAGATTGCAATACGTTATGCGACTCAGCGAATCCTGAACTCGAAGCCCACCTTCATCCAATGCCAAACGAACCTGCATTCAAGTCTGCATCGCCCTATCAGAACGAAGTCTTGGCCCTGCCGGTCACGGATCTCGACACGGCGTCAAGTTGGTATTGCAAGCACTTCGGAATGACAGAAGTGGAACGGCAGCAAAAGCCTATGCCAACCGTGATACTCGAACGAAACGGCACGCGGATTGGTTTTGCCGTTAACGGTGGTGATGCGTCGCAAGACGGAGCTGCCGTTCTCGTCACCAACATTCGAAAGATCAAAGACGAACTGGAATCACGGGGCACGACGATAGGAAATTGGCGCGTCGATGAACGAGATGGCAAGAAACTACAGGTGTTTTTTGTCGTCGCCCCAGATGGACTTTGCTACTACTTCTACGAACCACTTGATACTAACTGACGAGCAAATCATGTGCGATGGATCACGCCTTGTTCCGGTACGATCAGCTGAAATCCCTTCTGTCGGTTACTCGATTGGCAAGGCATCCGTCGCATAACAAAGCGGTCAACCGGAGCCGCTGATCACGCGGTATTTGAACTCATACTTTTTTGGCGGCGGTCCGGTTACCGCCGACGACTATGAAGTCCTCATTCGACAAGTAGTTTTCTGAAAGAGTTGATGTGTTCACGTCCTGTGTGCGAAGCTTTCTCGCTCGAGTCAATCGCAATGCCATGATTGACGAACCAAACGCGTATGGTGCATTTCATTTTGTTGATGCGGTAGTCGAGTGTTTTACGGTACTTGACCAACGACCGAAACTCGCAATGTTCTTCGGCGGGCATGTGAACGGCTTTGAGTTCGTTCACCGAGGCCACGCGAGCAAGTTTCAGGGCGTCGTCTTTGTCGGTTTTCCGCTTGACATTGGACCATCGGCGATCGTCTTCGTCGGTCGAGCAGACGATCGTCTTATGGCCCGTATTCATGGCTAAATCGTTGATCCAGCCCGAAGGCCCGCAAGATTCCATGACGACCGGATCGATCTTGTATTTTTGGAACCCAGTCTCCAAGTAATTTCGGTCGGTTGTAGCGTTGAGAAAGAAATGTTTGCGGGTTTTCGAATCGAAAAAGCAGCTCGCGTATTGAATTTGCCCAGATCGAGGGCGAGAATCTTCATAGTTCATGTCCTTTGGGTTTGGGGTGGAATAAATGGTGACCGACAGTTCACGCTGTCTTGATCACGAGTCTGAGTCGCCAGATTGTATTCAAATGGCTCCCACCCCAAACCCAGGACTTACATGGATTCTTTCGTCCTCTAGAGACTTCTAGTTGCGCAAAAACAGAACCGATTTAATGCTGGAGATAGTTCTTGCGATCTGCTTAGGTAGCGCACTATTCTGCGCAAACGCCATTTGCTTGATCGTTGCATTAAAATTTATGGGACCCTTGTCGCTTGAAAGATACTGCACAGTCTCTACTCTCGCGCTTCTGGTCGGTAACTTTTTCATTGCCAGATCTTTTAGGTTGCACTGTGCAGGCGTGACGACATTGTCATTGCTTGTTATGCTGATTGTAATTCTGAACTATGTTTTCACAGGCTTCGTGTACTCGACTCTTTAGAAGGAATTCTCAATGCTCTTTCAACGGACATCTGCAGGCAACTGACTCAAGCGTTGAAATGGTCAAAGAATAGGTAGTGACGGATGAGCGGACGAACCAAGAAATGCACCAAAGTTCCGGTGGGTCGTCGCTCGTGTACACCACATCAAACCCCGGAACTTGGTGATTTCAATCGTTCGCGAGCATAGTAAAGTGAAATTTGCAGCAATAACTTTCCTGCTTTGTTTTGGCTGTTCGTGCATCGCCGACCAAGCCCTCGCACCTGTACCAAAACTATTCGTAAGTGATGGCAACGGAAATTTTGTATTCTCAATGGTTCCTGGCAAGCGTGACACAAAAGGAAACGAGTCGGCACCGCCTTACGGTATCGTCTACAAACAGTCAGATGACGGGACCCTCAGTAAATTCTATCGAACAAGCAACTGGTACTCGCATGAAGTGTTTGTTTCATGGGATGGCCGCTATCTTGTTCAAATGGGACCATGGAATATCGGGCAACGTCCCCACAAAGACGATCTAGCGTTTGCGATACACCGCGAAGGTCAACTTGTTCGCAGCTTTTCGACGGCAGAATTAGTTGTTGATCATGATAAAGTTAAAGCATCAGCAAGTCATTACGAATGGTTGTCGACTGATATTACACCATGCTTTGTCGGTCAATATCAATTCACTCTTCGTACAATCGACAACTGGACATACGAATTCGACTTGCCGACCGGGAAAGTGCTTTCCAAAAAACAGTCAAATCAGCCATGAAGTGTCGAAGAGATGGCGAACAATCACGTGCACGTGCGTTCTGGAAATGGTTTGAGGACAAGTGGGTGAGACTCCCGCCTGAGTAGCTCTTAGCCGGAGGCTCAGTATCGAGTGTTGCAG
>JANMNK010001036.1:0-5187 GCA_031373875.1 Pirellulaceae bacterium
CATTTCGACGAGCCGTAGTCCGCCAGTGAATCCACCGGGGACTGTCGCCAGGACGGTAACCTCGCAAACCATAAAATTCGCCTTCGACAACTCCTGCTCGCGTATGTTGTCTGCGAGCGCCGAATCGTTCAATGTCGAAAAGCTCGCGCCACCGAGGCAAAATCTCTCCGAGAGGCGGATGGACGATGTACTCTTGAACCAGATATTGTTTTCGGCTGCTACGAATCAAGCTAAGCGGGAATCGAGTGGATATTTCAATTGGGCCAAATTCGTATTTACCCCGTCGGTCGACAAGACACCGGTAACCCAGTGCGACGGACCCACCCGGCGGAACATTGGATGCAACTAAAGTAATCGCCTGGGCCGAACGATTCGAAGCGGCCGAAGACGTGATACGCCGAATACGGTCGCCAACCACAACCAGCCACGAGCCCAGCCATCTCTGCCGACTATGGATGTGCAATCGCACTTCAAATGGCACACGAGCTTGAGCGACAGTTGGCAGGAACCGTTCCAGTTTCAAACCGCTGATCGAACGCAAACAGATTCGCCATTGCAGGAGCAACATCGCCATCAACACGCCTGCAAGGACGACCAGCAGATTCACATCGCGAAGCACCGCACCGACGAGAATGAAAGTCAGCATGAAAAGAAAATGGTAACCTTCGCGCGTTATCCGACAACGGACTTGAGGCACTTCCCGTTTTTGCTTTAGCGACCGAGTCGATAACTTCAACGCGCCGTTCGTTTTACCGGGCAACGATTTCCGATCCGACTTGGTTTTTTCAAGCAGCATATTCACTAGCTACCGAGCGATCTGAAGAGTGGGAAAAGTTTAAAAGGGAGTATAAGGGAGTATTCTGCCGAGACGAGCGGTTCAGGAATTTTAAGTCGGTACGGTTAAACGCTCCAGCAAAGTTCGAATTATAGCTTCGGCAGTCGCTCGATCGCTGCCGGCCGCAAACCCGCGAGCGACAACACGGTGAGCTAAGGCCGGAATAGCAAGTCGTTTAATATCGTCGGGTACCACAAAATCGCGATTTTCAAGTAACGCCAATGACTGAGCTGCACGATACAAACCCAGTGCACCTCGCGTACTCACTCCGACATGAAGCTCGCTGCTCGTACGAGTCGCTTCAACCAAGTCCTGTAAATAGTCCAGGACGCTTTCATCGAAGCGAATATGGCGAACTTGATTTTGCACGATCAGCACTTCTGCAAGTGAAACGACCGATTTCAATTCATCAACCGGTTCTCCTTCGCGATGCGATGTGAGAACGTTTCGTTCCGATTGACGTGCAGGATATCCCACTTCGACTCGCAATAGGAATCGGTCCAATTGGCTTTCGGGGAGCAAATATGTTCCCTCAAACTCAAACGGATTTTGAGTCGCCATCACCATAAAAGGCTTGGGCAAGAAATGTGTTTCGCCGTCGACGCTCACTTGACGCTCACTCATCGATTCGAGCAAAGCGCTCTGCGTTCGCGGTGGAGCCCGGTTGATTTCGTCGGCTAAGACGACGTTTGCGAAAACGGGGCCTTGATTAAAATTGAACTTGCCGGTGCCAGAGTGATAGATGCTGCTTCCAACGATATCGCTCGGTAGCAGGTCGGGCGTAAACTGAACTCGAGCAAATTTTCCGTCCAAGCTTTTTGCCAGCGCTTTGGCGATCAACGTTTTTCCGACCCCAGGCACGTCTTCCAGCAGAACGTGCTCGCCAGCAAGCAGAGCGACAAGTGTCATCCGGACAACTTCCGTTTTGCCGAGCACCACGGATTCCATATTTTTCTGAAGCCGTTCCAATATCTCTTGGTTTGGAAGTCCCATTTAGAATCCAGTCTATTTTTATCGAAACTCGATGCGATGATAAGATTTATGCGTTGATGTCAATCATGGATTGCATTCGACCGAAAAGTGCTGGCAAAAGGCTGGCAATCTCTGAATACGAACTGATTAACGGGCAGTTCATCTACGGCGATTAAGGCCAGCAACGTGTCCAACAAGGGTGTAATGGTAGTAAATTTCTCTAAGTTCGACACGACCCCGCGCGATTTCTACCCATCGATTGTCTGACAAAATCCAGAAACAGGGCTGAAGATGATTCCCCTGTGAAACTCCCAACCCCTCGACGAAGCCACTTGGGCTAACCCGTAGTCGGCTTTACGAGGTGGTTCCGAAATGCGATAAAATCAACCGCTCGGAAGCGAGAATGCTTCTGAATTCCAGCCCTCAATTGAGTTTTGTATGAGCAAAAAGCGGATTGTTTGGATCATCATTGTTTTCTTACTCTTTGCCGCGATCCCGGTTGTTCGCGCTTTGATGTTCGAAGCTGACCATCAAATCGCCAACATGCTTACGGGACTTTTGGTCATGTTGGGCGTTTTCAATCTTTGGCTTTGGTGCATTACTTACCCACAGTTAGCGACAATTGTCAGATTGCTGATTTTTGTAGTTCCAATCGTCGGAATTGTAATCTTAAACTCGCAGTTTGAGCTCGCTGGTTTTACGGGCGAAATGGTCCCGGAATTCAAACGCCGTGGCGCGGCCCAAAAACTGGTTCGCGAAGCTGACTCGTCGCAACCAGATGCCGATATAAAGGGGCCAGCCCCGATAAGAATCAAGGAAGCAAAAGATACCTACTCGCAATTATTGGGAACTAATCGGGACGGCTATATACCCAACGTTCACTTGGATTCAGATTGGACAGCAAACCCACCGGAAGTGCTTTGGACAAAGCCTATTGGGGGAGGTTGGTCCGGATTTGCAATCGTCGGCAATCGAGCCGTCACTTTGGAACAAACTGGCGATAAAGAGAGCGTATCGTGTTACGAAGTTGCCACAGGAAACAAAGTTTGGAAACACGAATACGCGGCAAAGCACTTCAATATACTTGGAGGCCTCGGCCCTCGAAGCACGCCGACCATCGCTGACGGCATGGTTTACGCTCAAGGCGCTACGGGTGAGTTGTTTGCCATCGACCTAGAGACGGGCAAGGTGAAATGGCAGAAATCTTTGTTAAGTCTATTGATCTTTGATCAAGCAGCTTCTGAAGCCGACGTAATGTGGGGCCGGAGCGGGTCGCCACTTGTAACTAAAAATCTCGTCATCGTTCCTTTTGGTGGGCGATCCGCAAATCCAATCGCGTCACTCGTCGCTTTTGAACGAGAAACCGGAAATATGGCATGGCAAGGTGGCGATGATCAAATAAGTTACTCGTCGCCGATCTTGGCCACGCTTGGCGGCACCGAACAAATCGTATGTGTCAACGAAAAAACTGTTGGAGGTTACGATACGGAAAGTGGCGAATTGCTGTGGTCGTTTCCTTGGCCCGGTCTCAGCAATCAAAATGCGTCCGTCTCGCAACCTATTGTCGTAGACAACGATCATGTGTTAGTCAGTAAAGGTTACGGGGGCGGGGCGGCACTCTTTAAAATTCAAAAAGAAGGCCCCGCTTGGTCCGCATCCGAAGTATGGGAAGACAAAACTACACTAAAAACGAAATTTACCTCCGCAATTCGCAAGGGCGATCACGTTTTTGGATTGAGTGATGGTATTCTCGAATGCATCGATCCAAAAACCGGGAAAAGATTATGGAAAGACCGACGCGGACGTTATGGTCATGGTCAAATGCTCATTGTCGGAGAACACTGTTTGATTTTGAGCGAAGACGGCGAACTAATTTTGGTTGATGCCGTGCCAGATGGTTTTCAAGAACGAGGCAGAGTGCAAGTTCTCGAGGGCAAGACTTGGAACATCCCATCCATTGTGGGACCGCTTGTTTTAGTTCGGAATTCAGAGCAAATGGCGTGCGTTCGTTTAAAAACATCTAACTAACGCATCTTTAAAGAAATGCAAAATGCCCCGATTTGTTGTGCGCTGCGGTATTTCACGAACTCTGCATGTTCTGCAAGCTCGCGATTCGTATCCGCGTGGCGGAAAAGTAATTGCTCGCACCCCACGCGGACTGGAAGTCGGCGAGGTCCTTTGCGAAGCGACGGATGAAGTGGTTACCAAAATGGGCGACTCGCCAATCGGCTCCATCCAGCGCACTGTTTCTGCACAAGATGAAAGCGAAATTCTCAAAATCATCGCAATGGCTCGCGGAGAATTTGAAACCAGTCGCCGAATCGTGCGGGAACTAGAATTGCCTATGGATCTCGTGGATGTTGAACACCTTTTTGGAGGCGAACGTGTCGTTATTTATTATCTTGCGGAAGATCGTATCGACTTCCGCGATTTGGTAAAACGACTTGCCAACGAATTCCAAACCCGGATCGAGATGCGACAGATTGGTGTTCGCGACGAAGCAAAATTACTGGCAGATTACGGCGACTGCGGCAAACCTGTTTGCTGCAATACCCATCTAGCTCAAATGCCTCCTGTTTCCATGAAAATGGCTAAACTGCAAAAGGCAACTTTGGACCCAAACAAAATTTCGGGTCGATGCGGAAGGTTGAAATGTTGCCTGCGTTACGAGTACGATACTTATGAAGAGATTCGACGCGACATGCCTCCAATCGGCAGCGACATCGTGACACGTGAAGGGCGAGCGCGTGTCGTAGGGCAAGAAATTCTGGCCGAACAACTGCTGGTCATCACCGAAGACAACCGACGCCTACTGATCGCTTCTACAGAAGTGCTTTCGATCATTCGGCCTGCTGGTAAAAGAGAAAAAATAGCGGACTCCAACGACGATATTGAAGAATCGAAAGGCGTAGAATGACCAAGATCCATCCGATCATTGAATTGCTACAACAGGATCAACGCTATCGAATTGAAGCGTACCAGTTTGTGCGTGACGCACTTCAATACGCACAAGAGATTCTCAAGATGCCTCCGCAGTCGGGCGAAGAAGCCGAAGGCGTCAGCGAGCACCATTTGACCGGCCAACAGCTTTGCGAAGCTATTCGTTTGTACGCGATCGAACAATATGGTTACATGGCGAAAATCGTATTGAATCGATGGGGCGTAAAATCTACTGGTGACTTTGGAGAAATCGTCTACAACTTGATCCGCATCAAACAGATGCGAAAATCTGGCACCGATCGACGCGAAGATTTTGACGATGTGTATCCTTTCGAAGACGCATTCCATCCGGTCTTTCAACGTGCCAGCGAAGCCGATTAGCAATCGTACTCGCTTGGTTTGCGAGATCTTTGTCATCCGAGATGAGCCAAAAAAATGGA
>JANMNK010001064.1:0-10848 GCA_031373875.1 Pirellulaceae bacterium
TGGGAATTGATCGAAATGCTCCAAGCGATGCTCGATGGCAATATTATACCAGTCGTTCCCCAGCAAGGTTCCGTTGGAGCGTCCGGCGACTTGGCCCCCTTGGCGCACATGACTGCAGTATTGTTAGGTGTTGGGCAAGCATTCGTTGATGGAAAATTACTGCCTGCCAATGAAGCGTTGAGATCGCGGAATTTGAATCCAATCCAGCTTGCCGCCAAGGAAGGTCTTGCTCTTCTCAACGGAACTCAGTTTTCGACAGCGTATGCCCTTGCAGCACTTTTTCGCGCAGAGCGTGCCTTCCAGATTGCACTGATTACGGGAGCTTTATCGACGGATGCTGCTCGCGGTTCCGATGCACCGTTTGATCAGAGAATTCATGCACTTCGTCCTCACGCAGGACAAATCGCTTGTGCCAAAGCGCTGGCTGCATTGATGCATGGCAGCCAAATTCGGGCTTCGCATTTGCAAGGTGACCATCGAGTTCAGGATCCTTATTGTTTACGATGCCAGCCTCAAGTGATGGGGGCCGTTTATGATCAACTGCGAAACGCAGCGCGTGTTCTGGAGATCGAGGCCAACAGTGTTTCCGATAACCCATTGGTTCTTGCTGATGGTTCCGTGATCTCAGGGGGCAATTTTCATGCAGAACCAGTCGCGTTTGCTTGCGATAACATGGCTATTGCGATTTGCGAAATGGGATCGCTTGCTGAACGCCGCATTGCGATGCTGGTCGACCCAGCGCTCTCTTGTTTGCCCGCCTTCTTAACGCCCAAGCCTGGTCTGAATTCCGGATTCATGTTGGCGCAAGTCACGGCGGCGGCATTGGTTTCGGAGAATAAACAGCAAGCTTATCCGGCCAGCGTTGATTCCATACCGACTTCGGCGAATCAGGAAGACCATGTTTCGATGGCTGCTCACGCGGCGCGGCGATTGCTACCGATGATTGCAAATGTCGAAAACGTCCTTGCAATCGAGTTGCTTGCTGCAGCGCAAGGTTGCGATTTCCATGCTCCTCTCCGATCTAGTGTGTCCTTGGAATCTGTACGCGAAAGTATCCGAAAGGTCGTTCCGCATCTTAGTGACGATCGGTATTTTTATGAAGATATTCAGCAGTCTCTGGCTCTGGTCCTTTCTGATGAATTGCTGTCCTCGATTAAGCCCATCGAAATGCCAAGTCTTCTCGTTTCGTAACCTGTGATTTCGATATTCACTTTAGGTAAGCCATTTTCATGAACGAATCAATCCTCGCGGCATCCAATCGAAGTTCACAACGTGTCGTTCGAGCGAAGCGGGGGGGCGAACTGGAATGTAAAAGTTGGCTGACCGAAGCAGCGCTTCGGATGCTTTGCAACAATCTCGACCCAGACGTAGCGGAAAAGCCTAGCGAACTTGTTGTTTACGGAGGCATCGGTCGCGCGGCACGCAATTGGGATTGCTTTGATCGGATCGTGGCAACTTTGAAACGACTCGAGGCGGATGAGACGCTGCTTATACAGTCGGGCAAGCCAGTGGGCGTGTTCCGAACTCATAGCGATGCTCCGAGGGTGCTGATCGCCAATTCTAATTTGGTTCCGCACTGGGCTACGTGGGAGCATTTTAATAAGCTGGATCGAGCTGGATTGATGATGTACGGCCAGATGACGGCGGGATCTTGGATTTACATCGGTTCACAAGGCATCGTGCAGGGGACGTACGAGACATTTGTCGAAGCGGGACGCCAACACTACCAGGGCAATTTACAAGGCCGGTGGATTTTGACAGCGGGCTTGGGTGGCATGGGAGGAGCGCAGCCGCTGGCAGCGACCATGGCCGGTGCATCTTGCTTGGCGGTCGAGTGTCGACAATCGAGAATTGATATGCGATTGCGTACCGGTTATGTCGACCGCCAAGCTCGCGATATCGACGAAGCTCTTTCTTTACTCGAACAGTCCGCAATCGATTGCAAACCCATATCAATTGCGTTGCTTGGCAATGCATGTGAAGTTTATCCAGAGCTCGTTCGCAAAAACGTTCGGCCGGATCTGGTCACCGATCAAACTTCGGCTCATGACGTGCTTCATGGCTATTTACCTGCAGGCTGGTCGGTCGAAAAGTGGGAAAAAATGCAACTTGACGATCCCGGTCAAGTCGAACAAGCTGCTCGCGGCTCGATTGCAACTCAAGTCCAAGCAATGCTTGAATTCCACGCTCGTGGCGTCCCGACCGTCGATTACGGCAACAACATTCGCCAAGTTGCAAAGGATTTTGGCGTTACGAACGCGTTTGATTTCCAGGGCTTTGTTCCAGCTTATATTCGCCCATTATTCTGCCGAGGTGTTGGACCGTTTCGTTGGGTAGCATTGTCGGGTGATCCTCAAGATATCGCAAAGACGGATGCTAAGGTCAAAGAATTATTGCCAACGGATGCTCACTTGCATCGCTGGCTTGATATGGCGTCAGAACGTATCAAGTTTCAAGGCCTACCGGCTCGCATTTGCTGGGTAGGGTTAGGCGATCGCCATCGGTTAGGGCTGGCCTTTAATGAAATGGTCGCTTCAGGGGAATTGAGAGCACCTATTGTTATCGGACGTGATCATCTCGATTCCGGCAGCGTTGCAAGCCCTAATCGCGAGACAGAGGCCATGCTCGATGGCTCCGACGCTGTTTCCGACTGGCCGCTGCTGAATGCATTGCTCAATTGTGCTAGCGGCGCGACTTGGGTTTCCATTCACCATGGCGGCGGAGTTGGTATGGGATTTTCCCAGCATGCAGGAGTCGTCATTGTGTGTGATGGTACGAAGCAAGCCGCCGAAAGAATCGAACGCGTGCTTTGGAATGATCCGGCCACCGGCGTCATGCGTCACGCCGACGCTGGTTATGAAATCGCAATCGAATATGCCAAAGCAAAAGCACTCGATTTACCTTGCATTGATTGATTGAGGTGCCCGGCGAATTAGGCAAAATTGCATTCAGCGTCTAGGTTGAACTGAATACGGGCCGAATCCAGTTTAATTTGAGTAAATGGATCGGCGTCATACGGCTCTACGCTTTTCGCAACGAGTCGACGATATTCAATCGAACTGCTTGAATTGCAGGCATCAGCCCGCCCACAATTCCCATTACAAGTGCCATGAGCACACCATTCGCAAGGACTCGTGGTCCGAATCGAAATGCAAAGGTGATTTCGCTGAAGGTCGCCCAATTTGCTGTTCCGGTTGAAAGACCATTGAACGGCAAAGTTGCGAGACACCCCAACAAACCGCCAGTCAAACACAAGATGACGGACTCAATCAGAAAAGAAAACAATATCGAATGGCTTGGGAAACCGAGAGCCCTGAGGGTCCCGATCTCTCGAGCGCGACTGGAAACTGCAGCGTACATTGTATTCGCGGCTGCGAACATGGCTCCGATAGTTAAGAACGCAGCAATTACGTAACCGACATATTTGATGGCCAGCGATGCCGACATTTGGTCGACATAAAATTTTTCTTCATCCACTGCCTTTAAATTAAACTGTTCGTCCTTGTTGACGAGCTCCACCAAAGCCGCCTTGGTTACTTCATCGCGTGCTCGAAGATTTACGGACGAAACGGCGGCAGGCTGTCGCCTCGCGGTCGTTAGATCTTTTATGTCCATCCAGACTTCTGATTCCGCTGCGCTACCGTCCGCTTCGAAATAGCCCACGATCGTGAAGTCGATTTTGTTTATCTCAAGTTTTTCGCCCATGGCAAGATTTTCAAAGCGTTCTGCCATACGTTTGCTCGTTATCGCTTCGTTCACACCAGGTTTTAGGTCGCGACCTTCCGTGATCCTAAATTTTGGACGTAGTTCCCTGCCAACCACATCGAGCCCACGAATGATCAAATTCGTTGTGCCGCCATTGTTCCGTCGCGGCTTTGTGAGAATGGTTACGAATTCAATCGAACACAATGGAGTACCGTTCGCATCAGCGGCGATTCCAGGCAGGTTCGCAATTTTTCTCGCCGTCTCTTGATCAATTCCACTGGATGTTTCGTTATCTGAGCCTTTTCTCAATACGATCAAATCCAATTTGTCGCCACCGATTCGCAACGCATGTTCAAGACCATCGGTCAAGCCAAAAGTAAGGACGGTCGCCCACACGACTAACCCGGTTCCGAGCACCGTCATTAGAGTTGTGACCCAGCGAACGCGAAGGTTGCGAATATTGTATTTGATAGGAATCATGTTCGATCCAAGCTGGACAAAGTTGAAAGCGCTAGAAACAGATTGACTCAAATGACTCTTCGTAACCCATCGACCACGGACAACTGAGCAGCGCGAATGGCAGGGAAAATACCGCTTGCTAATCCGATACCAATTGCGACGGCGACCATAACACCCAACCACGGTCCGATCATCTCGCGTACCGACAGCGGAAAGAACTGCGCGCTGAGAGAATGTAGTCCTTCGAGGCACAAGCAACCCATACCAATCCCAAGCAATCCGCCGACGACCGCAACTGCGCAGGCTTCGCCTAAAACCATCCACAAAACTCGACTTCGAGTAAACCCAATGGCTTTAAGGACTGCGATTTCGGTCGTCCTTTCGCGCATGGACATCGCCATGGCGTTTGCGCCTACCAAAGTTAACGAGAACACGACCGCTAAACCAATATTGCGGATATATTCTTGGATATTCCCCAACATGTCGGTGAACATCTGAGCGAAAGCTGACTCTGTTTGAGTTCTCGTCGGATTCTCAGAGCTCGAGAATTGATCATCAATTCGTTTTGACAATTCAGCCATCACGTCACCGCTGGTTGCCTTGGCGAATATTGTTCCAGCATTACCCGATGCTCTGCTTGTCGAAGTCTTTTTCAATTCTTCGTCGAGGTAATACCAGTTGAACCAAAGCGAATCGGTATAGAGCGGTGCATCAAAAACACCTACCAACTCCAAATCCATGTTGACCGGATAAAATGTGCCCTTCAATCGTATACGCTCGCCAATCTTCCAACCGCGTTTGTCTGCGAGTTTGCGATCGACCACGCAGCCATTGCGCGACTTCTTGAAGGCTTCCATCTGCGCTGGATCGATCTTGTATTCGTCCCAAACGCTGAAAACCTGCGAAGGGTCTGTAGCAAATTGTGCGAATGGCATCTTCTCTTCGCCCATTTCGCCACCGAACCAGGAATAAGGAACGGCTGCTGCAACGCATTCCATGCCCCTGACTTTTTCCACGTAGGCGATGGGAATGAGTCCCGAAAAGCCTTGAATATTCATTACTACGATTCGATTGAACTTGGCCGAGTCCTTACTCCAAGCGGTTTGCATGGCCATGTAACCATTCAAGACGGTGAGCAAGGCAAGGCAAAAGCCAACTGACAGTATGGTCAGTAGTGATCGCAATTTATTCCGAGTGATGTTGCGCCAGATGTACTTAAGGATATTCAAGTTAGACACTCCTCATCGATTTAAGATCGTACGATAGTCCGCAGTTCATTTACGCCCGCACTTGAAACTTGTTTGCTTGGTCTACTTCCCCAACTAACAAACCTTTGTCTAAATGAAGTAGTCGTTTGGCGCGGTTTGCTGCATGTGGATCGTGCGTGACCATGATAATTGTCTTGCCGAACTCGGAATTTAACCTAGCTAAGAGATCTAAAATCTCTCCGGCGGATTTTGCGTCCAAGTCACCGGTGGGTTCGTCAGCGACGATTAGTGTCGGGTCTGTAGCAATCGCTCGCGCGATAGAGACTCGTTGCTCTTGTCCACCCGAAAGCTGCCTTGGATAGTGGTCCATGCGATCTGACAAACCGACAACTTCGAGTGCTGCTCGAACATGGGAATCGCGTTGTTTGCGATTCAAGCTCGTGAGGGTAAGCGGCAGCTCAACGTTTTCATAAGCCGTCAAAACGGGAATGAGATTGTAAAGCTGGAAAATGAACCCGACGTTATTGGACCGCCATTTGGCAAGCTGACCTTCGGATAACTGCGATAGATCTTGTCCGCAGACCATAACGCGACCTGTTGTCGGACGATCAAGTCCCGCTACTAGGTTCAGCAAAGTGGACTTGCCAGAACCAGAAGGTCCCATCAAAGCCAGATAATCGCCGCGAACCATTTGCAGATTCATTCCGGACAGCACAGGAATGACGATCTGTTCACGGCGGAATTCTTTAAACACGTCGACAACGTCGACGACAATGTCCCTGTTCTCGGTACTATTCACTCGTATGCACTCCTGCAGTATATCACTATCCGCTATTCGCTTACCTTGACCAGTTGTCCTGGCCTTAGCTCATCTTGGGTAGGTTTAGTTAAAATTCTTTCTCCGCCCGTCAGTCCACTCAATATCTCGATTCGGCCATCTTTGGCAACGCCTGCATCAACAATGATCGGATTAACGCGATTCTGGGAATCGAATTTCCAAACAACCTTGGTGTTGTCACGATCGATGACGGCACTTGCAGAACAGAAAACGCGAGTCTTCGTCTCATCCATGTTTTCGGAGTCCGTGGGCAAGAAATAGACTGTGCTGCTCATATCGGGAAATAGCAGGTTATTAACATCCAAAATCTCAACCTTCACTTTTATCGTTGCTCTCGCCCGATCGCCCATAGGAATGATCTTTCGAACTCGACCGTGGTATCGACGATCTGGGACCGCATCCACAGCAACTTCTGCGGGCTGATTCTCGAAAACGCGACTGATGTAATCTTCTTTGACGTCGCAATCGACTTCCAGATGCTCCAAGTCTGCGATGGTAACAACGGAACCACGACCAGAAGCTTCTCCCATGCCCCCTGGCAGAATCGACTCGCCCACTTCAGCGTCCTTCGAGATAACAGTTCCATCAAAGGGTGCTCGAATGAACATATTGTCAAGCAATTGTTCGGCTTCTCGAACGCGAGCCTCGGCAAGTTGAAGATCGGCATTTAACGATGCTCTTCGTGCAACCGCAGCATCATGCGCTAATGTCGATTGTTCGTACTCGGCTTCAGAAATACTCTTGCTTTTCCAAAGTTGTTTGGCCCGCTCGAGGTCGCGTTCGGTCTGCGAAATTGTTATTTCTTGTTCCGCCAACGCCGCCATTGCACGTGACATGGACGCTTTTTGTGCAGACAGGACGGCATCCATGTCGGAATGTTCCAGAATCGCGAGCTCCTGATCCTTCGATACTTTCGAACCTTCCTCCACGTTCAACACTTGAATGCGCCCTGCCGCTCTTGCACCAATCTTGGCTTGCCTTCGCGATTCCAGATATCCAGTGGCAACCACCGTCGCATCACCTGATCGCCCTCGCTGAATTGCAACCGTCTCGATCCGAACTTGAGGCAAATTCTGAATTGCTTCAGGGACTTTTAACCAAGCAAATTCTTTTTCAAGAAACCCGGTCTTTATCGCGCCGAAGTATGCTCCCACCAACACCATTATCAGCAGCAGCAAAATCCCTAGTTTTCGAAACCAACCTGACGAACGTTGCCTCGAATTGGATTGACTCGATCTATCAATTCGTAAGGAAGCTAGTGCGTCTCGAGGCGGTTCAGATTTGGCGGTCGACATGACGAAATTGACCAATTGAAAAAATTTATAGATAAAGAACCGTTCAGCAGATCAACGGCCGGCACGGTTTTTACTCTAAAAATGGACTTTGGTGAATGAGAAGAATAATTGAACGAAAGCAGTGAAGCAGACGATCAACCTGCCGCCCAAAAAATTTGGTGAACAATAATGTGCTGTGCTTTAGGCAATTCGCATCTGACAGACCGAATTTGCTAAGCTGTCCTAGTAAAAGGATAACCGACGATCAGAATCTTTTCTGCCACAAAGGCGATAAATTATTTCAAAATTGCAGCCGTTACATTCAGAGAATAACAAAATCCTAAGTCCATCATGAGCGTCTTGTTGAGGACGCTGCTGAAAGAGCATCTAGCAGTTTTCTTACTCGGGTATTGTTGTAGCGACTCTGCGTGTGTCAAAGGAGATCAAAGTGCTTCAGTCCAATACCCTTCGTATTTCTTGCCTGATAATCTGCCTTTCGATGAACTCCAATGGTTGGAGTCAACAAATTGCAGGAAATACCGGGTCTACAGCCACACAGTCGAAAAACGCACGAGGCCATCTCATGATGATTGGTGGTGGACTGTTACCGAATAATGAGGCCATCTTTGAAAAACTAATTCATTGCGCGGGCGGTGTGGAGGACTCGCGATTCGTGATCTTGCCAACGGCGAGTGTTTCTTTAGACGCAGGACAAAACTTGGTCAAGGAACTGGGATTGTACGGAATACCTCCTGGTCACGTAAAAATCTTAGACGTCTTCGAACACAACGCGTCGATTGCAACTCGTGATCCGAAAATATTGGACGAAGTGCGGGGTGCTACTGCGGTTTTTATGACGGGCGGTGATCAACGGCGATTGGTTCGCTTGTTGACGAACAGCGACGGCAGTGACACACCACTACTCCAGGAGATTCGCAAAGTCTACGAAAGGCGTGGTCTGATCGCCGGTACCAGCGCTGGTGCATCCGCACAAAGCGAAACCATGTTGGCAGTATCGGGATTGCCCGACATGCTCGTGGACGAAGGGCTTGATACGCTGGATTTTGGTTTGACCTCAGACGAACGGCAGCGAGGTCTACTGATTACGCGTGGGCTTGGTTTTTTCCAGCAAGGCATTATCGACCAACACTTTTTACAGTTTCGGGGACGACTTGGCCGATTAACGCGTGCGACGGCCGATCGTGGAGTTCCATTCGGATTTGGCATTGATAAAAACTCGGCAATGGTTGTTGAGCCCGATGGAAACATAAGCATTGTTGGCGGTTATGTGTTGATCGTGGAGCCAGGGCAGGCTGTTGGCCGTGACGGATCCTTTGGTTACCAAATTAGCGACGTCAATATTTCGCTTCTCAGCGACGGAGATACATTTTCGCCTCAAACGAAGAAAATAAGAGTTTCACCGGGCAAATCACCCTTGAAGGATAACGATTTGGCATTCAATGGAAACTTTTTGCTTAACGATATAGGCTCAGGATTCGCAGTCACAAGCGCGCTGATTTCAGGATTAGCTGAAAATTTGCGACCAGTGCAGGAAGGCGTTTGCCTTAAATTTCATGACGCGACCTTTCACGGCTATCGATTCGTCTTTCGACAGGGTCTATCAACCGAAGCTTACTTGGATGATACGCAAAATATGTCATGGTACAGCTTGCTCAATGTTCACATGGACATTTCGCCAATTGCCACTGGATTGAAGCCGGCTGAATCCCAGATTCCAGTGGATTTGCAAGACGGTCCCACGAAAGAAATATTGTCCGCAATCGCTTTCCGTGGCATCTTGACCACAAACGAACAACTTGAGTTTCGTCCCGACGATTCCATTACTCGTGCCGAATTCGCTTCGGCTCTTGCCCGAAGCATACACTTAAATGCCTCGTTACCAAATTCGGTTGATGTCGCTGATGTTGACGTCACGACCGCGAATGGCGAAGAAATTTCGCGAGTGATCGGCGCAGGATTCATGTCACTTGCCAAAGACAAACATTTTGAACCGCAGAAAAAAGTCGTACCTGCCGAAGCACGCACTGCACTCATTAGGCTTGCGTCGCTTAATCGTACTGCGCCCGATGCTGCGTTGGAGCAATTCATCGATGAGAATTTACCGAACGATACAGGTGAAGTAAGTCGTGCCGTCGTCGGACAGTTGCTTCACCGGATATTGAGGTTGCCAAATTAGCTGGACGGCGCAGCGTGATAGTTGATTTGAGGAAATTTGCGGATTGTTGACTGACGTGAGCGGTAAGCGGACAGTTGATGGATTCGATCTAAGAAGAACCGGAGGCTAGCGTCTCGCCGCTCATTAAGAGTGGCGTAGTTCAGTGGGAAGAGGCTTGACTCGATCGGGAACGGCGATCGTTACGCGATAATTTCGGTGATCGGTTTTCCGTGGTCGATGTCTAAACGTTTGCGACCGGGCACTTCTAGACGCCGCGAATCGAGGCCCAGTTGCTGTAAAATCGTTGCGTGAATGTCGGTAACGTAATGGCGATCTTCGACTGCGTGAAATCCGATTTCGTCGGTGGAACCGTGGACCACGCCGCGCTTCAGTCCGCCGCCAGCCATCCAGACTGAAAAGCCGAAGATGTGATGATCGCGACCATCGGAGCCTTGGGTACCCGGTGTGCGTCCAAACTCGCTTGCAAAGACTACGATCGTTTCGTCAAGCATGCCTCTGCGCTCGAGATCTTCAAGCAACGCTCCGATAGGCTGATCCACCGCTAACGCGTTTCCTGAATGATTCGCACGCAGCCCGCCATGTGCATCCCAAGCACCTGCGCCACCGCCGCCATGTTGTATCTGAATGAACCGGACGCCGCGTTCAACAAACCTTCGAGCCGCCAACAACTGTGCACCAAAATCTCGGCAGTGTGGTAGATCCAAACCATACATCGCACGCGTTTCGGCAGTCTCATCGGCAAAGTCCATCACCTCCGGCACGGATCGCTGCATGCGAAAAGCTAGTTCGTACGAAGCGATACGCGCTGCCATCGCCGGATCGCTGGGATACTCGACACTTCGCAGCGAATTCAATTCGCGTATCAGGTCAAGTCCCACCTCCTGCGAGGCTGCAGTAAACGATTTTTCTGGTTTACCAAAGTCGATGGGATTGTTCGGATCGATTCGCAAAGGAACCGCATCATGCGCCGGTCCCAGGTAATGACCATCCCGCTTATTCCAGTATTCGCGGGTACCAATCGAAATGAACTGAGGCAAATTATCATTGAGCGAGCCTAAACCATAATGCACCCAACCACCCAGCGTTGGATACTCCCCGTCATTCATATGGCGACCCGAATGAAATTGTGTTTGTGCGCCGTGATTACTATCGGTGGTCCACATGGAA
>JANMNK010001087.1:0-8911 GCA_031373875.1 Pirellulaceae bacterium
AGGGAATTCCCCAAGGACCGCGTAACACCTGAGCTTCGCGATTCGCTATTGAGCTTTATCAGCCAAATTGAGTCGCTTTATGGAAAACCTACACTAGTTCCGTTTTGTCCTGAGGACGAACGATTTCTGGATTGTTTGGAATCCACTTGGGGATTGCCACGCGAACTGCATTGGTGGAATCCACGACGCATGAAACAGCTCATTGCGAAATCCAAAATGGTCATCAGCGTCGGACGATTCCATCCGCTGATATTCAGCAGCGGAACTTGCACGCCATGTGTTTTTGCCGAGTGGGATGCGAACGTGGCGGATGGACAACAAGCCACGCCGAGCCACAGAAATACCAGCAAGGCACAGAGGTTCTGTATGGAAACCGGAATCCCTTATTTTTCGAAACTGCGAGACCTGACCAAGTCACTAAGCAGTCTCAAGATCGATGCAAAACGGCCCGCTCTGGGCGACGAGTATTTTCAACGATTTGACTCGATGGTATCTCGCGTTTTGCAACAGCTTGGCGTGAAAGTTTGACGGCCCGATTTCGTTCAAACGCGGGCCGTTCCCACTTGTTGCGGGGCAGTAACCCAGCAATCAATTGAGCTTTCAAGAATGCGTTAACCTTTTCGACCCGAACTAGTATTTCCGAGGTCGCAAACGGCCTTGCACGCGAACCGGTAGACCTTGGATTCGCATAAAGCCTTCGGCGTCGTCCTGATTGTATGACCCGCCGCCTTCCATGGTCGCGATGGCTTCGTCGTACAAGCTTTGCGGACTTTTGCGGCTGATAACGCTGACGTTGCCACGATAAAGTTTCAAAGTCACTTCGCCGACAACGTACTGATGGGCATCGCGGATAAAAGCCATCAAGGCATCCATCTTGGCCGTATACCAAAATCCGTAATAAACCATCTCGGCAACTTCAGGGCTCAGGCGATCTCGAAGATGGATCAAATCGCGGTCAAGAGTCAGTTGTTCTACATGCATGGCGGCCGTGTACAGCAACGTCATCCCCGGGGCTTCGTAGACTCCCCTGCTCTTCATGCCGACAAAACGATTTTCAACGATATCGATTCGTCCGATACCATGCCGTCCGCCAATGACATTGAGCTGATGAACCATATCCAAGGCATCCACGCTCCTGCCATTCAGTGTTACCGGAATTCCTTTTTCGAAGCCGATCGTGACGGTCTCTGGTTCATCGGGAGCTGCGTGGGGACTGACGGTCATACCAAAGTCAACTAGTTCGACTCCACACACGTTCAAGTTTTCCAATTCGCCAGCTTCATAACTGATGTGCAAGACATTTTCGTCGGAGCTATACGGCTTCTTCGAAGTTGCTTTGACGGGAATATTCCTTGCCTCGCAATACGCAATCATGTCGCTGCGACCGGGAAATAATTGGCGGAATTTCTTGTTTCGCCACGGGGCGATCACTTGGATCGAGGGTTCCAGAGCTTCGGCGGCAAGCTGGAATCGGCATTGATCATTTCCTTTGCCAGTCGCGCCGTGAGCAAATGCTTTCGCGCCGACTTCGCGAGCAACCTGTAGGCAAGCTTTGGAGATGAGAGGACGAGCGATCGATGTACCTAGCAAATAGATGCCTTCATATTTGGCTTGCCACATTAATACAGGAAATGCAAAATCACTGCATAGTTCTTCGCGCGCGTCGACGATGCGTGCAGAAGCGGAACCGATGTTTTTCGCCTTGGCCAAAATCGCTTGGCGATCCTCGCACGGCTGGCCCAAATCGACATAAACGCAATGAACGCGATAGCCCTCTTCCATCAACCATCCCAATATCACGCTGGTATCCAGACCACCAGAGTAGGCGAGCACGCAATCAATCATCATTTTTCCCTGAATTCTAATAAAGTAGTAACCGGTTGATGTACGAACGAGAAACCCGTTGGCCGACGGTCCCTCGGGGCGAATTTTTTAATGAATCGACCTTGATTCATCACAATCGATGTCAAAGTCGCACTTTTCGATTAACCTCATTGTCAGGCTGAGTCCATATTTTTACAACCGGTAACTTCGTGGAACTGAGTCACCAAACAAGGAAAAAACTAAATTGGAAAGCCGAATTCCCGAGGATCGTATTTCAAGCTTTGACGAACTTGCAGAATTGCTTCGTCAAGTTGAACAAGGCAGGTATTCGCGCGAAGAGTTCGTCGAACGTGTACTGGCGGTGCCGAGTAACTCCTCTACATCGTTAAATATCGACACCGACCGAGCGCGCCGTTGTTATATGCCTGAGGTGATCTACGGAAGCGGAAAGTCCATTGACGTGCTCCTCTCCGCTGTCGAACGCGTTCTCTCGATTCATGACGAAGCACTCATCACTCGCGTTGACGCTGAAGAGGCAAGTGGTGTATCGCAACAGTTTCCGTTTAGCCGTTACGAGAAATCGGCACGTACATTGCGTGTTCGTTTGCACAAAGTTCCGCTGGCACCCAGCGAAGTCATCGACCCCGAAACGCGTTCCGTCGCCGTCGTATCGGCGGGAACGACCGACATGCCCGTGGCGCTCGAGGCGATCGAAACATTGGCATGGTTTGGCGTCCCAAGCGAATTGATCCAGGATGTCGGCGTTGCCGGTCCGTATCGATTAATCGCGCGGGTGGGATCCCTGCGTCGATGTACGGCAGTCATTGTGATCGCCGGAATGGAAGGCGCGCTACCAAGCGTCGTCGGCGGCCAAGTTGGCGTGCCCGTCATCGCAGTACCTACCAGCGTCGGATATGGTACCAGCTTCGGCGGACTAACGGCCCTGCTAGGCATGCTCAATAGCTGCGCCGCAAACGTTACGGTTGTCAACATCGACGCGGGCTTCAAAGCCGCTTATGTCGCTGGCTTAATGGCGTTGCAAGCGAAATCCTAAACTTCGGCACCTGTTGGGGCATCGATGGCTAAATCTCGCCAAGCTACCTTAAAGCCATTTAGCCAGCATTCGCCAACTCCAAAGATATGGTGAATTAGATAGCGTCACGCGCTTCTTTCGGCATTCACGCTGGACCCGTTTTTTGGTTTACTCCAGGAATTGATTTGGTCGTCGGGGAATTCGAGACCGTTGGGATGGTTCAAGCAAAGTGGCTTAATCGGAAACGATTTCATGAAAGGACTCAGCGTTCGATTGTTCGAATGTTGTTCTTCTTCGCTGCTGCGCTGCCAACGATGGCCCTTTGCGTTTGGATCGTCGTTTCATTGACTCCTTGGTATCAATCGTATCGCATTGCATCATGGAATCGATGGCTGTCCAGTCAGCTTGGTATGCATGTCACGATCGACCAGATTCGCACGCCTAGTCCCAACCTGACAGAATTTGAGTCCATCACTATTTTGCATCCGGAGTCCAATCGCGAAGTTGCCCGAGTGCGATTGGTGGAGGCATTCCATTCCAAAAAAGGCTGGGCGCTTCGATTAGCGCAACCCGAACTGCAAGGTGAGGAACTCGCATCCTGCTATAAAATTGTTCACGACTGGTTCTTATGTCGGCCCAAATCGGTTCAGCAAGCAGTCGTCTTAGCGATGAATGATTTGACGATCCATGGGTCCAGCAGCAGCGCGACGTTGGTCGACATTAAGATTGACTTGTCAAGCAAATCCGATCAAGTCCTTTCGCATATGCGATTTCGGTTGGCCGGAGATCCACCTGAATCAGAAGCCCGTTTAGATTTTACACGGTCCCATCGGAGCAAGATCACGCATTGGCAATTGCAAACGGGCGAGCAATCATTTCCCTGCGCACTCTTTTCCGACTACTTTCGCGATCTGGAAAAGCTCGGCGATTCGGCGCGATTTACCGGAACCGCATGGTGCAAGTATGGTGAGGACGTTTCTCGCGAAGCCCGCATAAGTGGTCGACTCGATCGAGTTCAACTTGATCAACTGACGCAGCAGTTGCCTTATAGTTTGACAGGGCAAGCACAGCTTTGGTTGTCGGATGCAATTTTCGCCAATGGCAAAGTTCGCTCGTTAAAAGGTCGCTTGATCTCCAGCAGTAGCGGGCGATTGGACCGGAGATGGATTTCCGGAGCGGCGGAATCGCTGGGCATCGTAGCAGCAAACGTGTCTTCGCCAGAATCAACAATTCGGCATTTGCCGTATGATGCAATCGGCATCGACATGGAGCTGATGGCCACAGGATTGGTGCTACATGGAATCGGCGACAATCCGACCCTGCTCAGTGGCCCGCAAGGACCTCTGTTGACTGTTCCAACTCAAGTGGCCACTATACCGCTGAGTTCTGTAGCAGAGTTTTTAAGCGGCGGCAGTTCGGCCATCAACGGCGTGGCGGGTTTTGATCAAGCAGCGGCCCGGAGCATGATCGCGCAGTATCTACCGTGGCCTGAACCCGAAGGGCCAAAAGTATCGGTAGTACCTGCCGAGTCGAACCGGCTTCGCTAAGCCGAACCCATACCGAATTGAGTGCCGCGTAGAAGTCGACAAAAAGCAATTCACTGTTCAACCTAGTCGAACTGGATTGGTTTCCCTTTGAAGTCCAATTCGCATACACGGGAAAGTGATTCTAATTGCGGTAATGGTTCGCAACGACGACAATTCTGGCCGGTTGCAAATGCTGACGATTGCGTCATAATTTCGGGATGTTACGAACTTATTATTTTGAATCATCGTTTGGCTTTTTTAGGCTCTCATGAGCTGACCGACGAGGATTCGTTCGCAGACATCACCTGAAATGTCTTCAACCTCGAAGGTCGCCCGATCTTCGAGGTTTTTTGTTAATCCTACTGACTAGAATTTTTGTGAGGGTAGCAACGTGATCGTTGTCATGGAAAAAACGGCTTCGGATGAACAAATCCAACACGTGGCAAATCGCGTTCAGGAACTCGGTTTAAAAGCCCACATCATTCGCGGAACCGAGCGAACCGTTATCGCCGCAGTGGGTGATGATCGAAAGATCAAAGTCGAGTCTTTCGAAAGCGGACCGGGTGTCGCCGAAGTGCTGCCCATCCTGGCCCCATACAAAGTCGCAAGCCGCGAAGTGAAGCCTGAGCCAACTCAGATCAAAGTGCTCAATTTGACGTGCGGCGCCGGTGCAGTGGGTGTCATGGCCGGACCTTGTTCGGTCGAGAGCGAAGAACAAATTGTTCAATGCGCAAGGGCTGTCAAAGCCGCTGGCGGAACTGCACTTCGCGGAGGAGCTTATAAGCCACGTACCAGCCCGTATAGCTTTCAAGGGATGAAAGAAGATGGACTGAAACTGTTGGCAATCGCTCGCCAGGAAACGGGGCTTGCCGTTGTGACGGAAGTCATGGGAACCGAAGAAGTTGACTTGGTTGCCAGCTATGCTGACGTACTTCAGATCGGCGCTCGCAATATGCAAAACTACCGACTGCTCGAAGCGGTCGGCAATTCGGGGCGTGCCATTCTTCTCAAGCGCGGTCCATCAGCAACAATGGAAGAGTTCTTGCTGGCGGCAGAATACATTCTCAACGAGGGTAACCCTAATGTTATGCTCTGCGAGCGAGGCATTCGGACTTTCGAAAATCACACAAGGTTCACTTTGCCGCTGGCGAGTGTTCCGTACCTTCATCGCAAAACTCACTTGCCAGTGATTGTTGATCCCAGCCACGGGACGGGTCACTCCTACTTGGTTCCCGATATGGCAGCGGCCAGCGTCGCGGCAGGTGCTGACGGCTTGATCGTCGAAATCCATCCCAATCCAGAACTCGCGATGAGCGATGGCTATCAGTCGCTCAACTTCCAACAGTTCCAGGACATGATGAAGACTTGCAAACGGATCTCCGACGCAATGGGCAAGACCTTTGGCTGATCGCTTTGTTGTTTTATTTCAGGCAAGTAAGTCGCGAAAAAAATCTTTGGAGTGAATGAGAATGAATCGTCAATCTGTCGCGACGCTAACCGCACAACAATCCGTCGACGAGGTCTACCGCGTCGTCGACAAACAGTTGCGAGCCAACCGTCAAGGCAACCTGTATTTGCTCCTCCAATTGAGCGACGCAACCGGTACTGTCTCCGCAATGCGATGGAATGCAAGCCAAGGATTGTACGACTCGTTTCAGAAAGGCGAGTTCCTGCACATCCAAGGCACCGCACAGCTTTTCAATGGTCAGATCCAAATCATCGTCAACCAATTCGACGTGGTAAATGCCGCTAAGATCGATATGACCGAGTTCGATCAACTCGATCAACGCCAAGTCGATAAATTGTGGGGCGAGTTGTTGGTGTTTGTGGAGTCGATGTCCAACACTCAATTAAAAGCCATCGCTTTCGCATTTGCCGAGGATGCTGATATTCGTCGTGGTTTTCAGACGGCACCTGCCGGAGTCAAAACGCATCACGCGCAGGCGGGCGGTTTGCTGGAACATGTCGTCAGTCTGCTGCGTGTTGTCGATCGAATCTCTTCCAACTACCCGCAAGTCGACCGCGATATGCTGATGATCGGAGCCATGCTGCACGACATTGGCAAGATTGACGAATTGGCATACGAAGGCGAATTAACATACACCGATGCAGGACAACTGGTCGGCCACTTAGTTCAAGGCGTCCAAATACTACAGCGCATTGTCGTGCAAGTTCGTCAAAAAGGTACAGCCATTGACCCCGAACTGCTTTGGCGAATCGAACATATGATTGTCAGTCACCATGGCACGCTCGAGCACGGCAGTCCCCGCGTTCCGATGACTCTCGAAGCGATCGTCCTTCACGCCATCGATGATTTAGACGCCAAACTGAATGCGGCAGTTGAGCTGATTCAAAACGATAAGAATGCAGATAGCAATTGGACGACATTCAACGCAACGATGGGTCGCAAGTTTTTCAAACCATCATTGCGAAATGGTTCGCAGCAGGGCTGATGCTGCGTGTGTCATTAAGCGTCATCCAGTCGGTTCGCTTGAGATTGGCCTTTGAAAGAAAACAGAAACGCCATACAGAAAAATCCCGACTGCAAACGTGCCGATCGAAATATAAAACTGCTCGGACTTGAATTGCGAAGCGACAAACAGCAAGCCAATGCTAGATATCACAAAGACCGCCATCGATAAGTGTTCGTACCAACGTAGCGGTGCGGCTTCGGGGTATCGCCTACGGATCATCCAACCGCTTGCAATTGCCATCGCTCCGCAAACGGTCAACGTCAATCCGAGATAACTGAGCAACGACTCCAAAGACGATAGCCAGACGACGACGATGCTCAGCAATGCTTGAATGACGATAGCCACGCGCGGAATTCCGCCCCGGCTAACAAATATCTTTGGCATCACTCCATCCTCGGCCATTTGTGCGTAGACACGCGGTCCCGTCATGAGCATTGCGAAGACGCTTGTGACTTGAGAAAGCACAATTGCAACTCGCATTAGCCACTCCAAATTTTGGCCACCAATCGCGTTGGCGACATCCGCCACAAACGAAGTGTTACCGGCGATTTTTTCCGGCGGAATCGCGTACAGGAAAACTGCGTTGAGTGCCAAATAGAAAAATGTCACGATCAGCGTGGCAACCCACATCGATTGCGGAACCCGGCGGTCTCCGCTGGAAACTTCGCCTGCAAGATATACCGAAGCGTTAAAGCCCGTGTATGCCAGCACCACCCAAACCAATGCACTGAAAACCATATTCAGAGTTTGAAATAGGTTTGCATCTGGTTTCAATGTTGCTGAAGCGAGTTCGCCCGACTGCCAACCGGCGGTTGGTCCCATGCTGACGGCGACGAGCAAGAAAAGTGTCAGAAATACGAGCTTGGTTGCGACGATACCGTTCTGAAACCAAGCACCGATCTTGACGTGCCAAGCGTGAAGTATGGCTGCGACGATAATTGCAATGGTTGCTACGGCTCCTTTGTATTCAAAGGTCGCCATGTCCTTGGGCAATGCATATTCGCCGACCAGTTTTGCCGCATACGCGATCGGTGCTGTAAATCCGGCAACGAGCGATATCCAACCGGCCAGAAAACCCACGGACGGATGGACCAGTCGAGAAAGATAAAGATACTCTCCACCGCTGAACGGTAACCGGCTGGCTAACGCGCCGTATCCGATAGCCCCGCACACAGCCAAGACTCCAGCGATTAACCAAACAAGCAGCACAAGTCGCGCACTGCCCAAATCCGCCAACGAAAAACAGCTTGACGAATAAATCGCGCCACCAATCATGTTGGCAACGACTAAGCAGACGAGCGTCCAAAACCCGATCGGACTCTTTGTGGGTGACGTTTCACTCAAAGTTTACGAAACCTCAGAATAAAGTTTTCTTTCAACTCGTCGATTTTCACTTCATCGACAAACGTTAATCCCGCCTTTTCGATTTCCGCGCGAAAGTCTTCTTTACCCGCACGCACATGCTGAAGCACCCAGTCCCGAGACTTGCCTGGAACGCGATCAAAATCGACGACCACCAGTAAACCGTTCGGCTTCAAAGCTTGACGAATCGATTGGACCGTCGCGACGGGCTTTTCAAAGTGATGATAAGTATCACACACAAGAACCGCGTCGACGCTATTGGCTGACAGTCCGGTCGAGTCAGCATCGCTGAGTACCACTTCGACCTGACCGAGGCCGTCTTGAGCGACTCGTTTTCGCAGAAACTTGATGAACACGGGTGATACATCAACGGCGTACACGCGGCCTTGTTTGCCAACCAAGTCAGTCAACGTGCTCAAGTAAGCACCGGTACCCGAGCCAATGTCGGCGACCGCCATTCCAGGTTTTAACTCGAGTGCCTTGGCGATTTGTACTCGGTTCGCGAAAACTTCGCGGCTCTCGACTTCAAACCGCTTGATAAAATCTTCCACGGACAGATTTGGGTCTAGAAAATCTTTATTGATTGAAGCCAGCACGTCCGGCTCTTGCGTAGCCGTCCTTTGAGGTTCGCCCGATACTTTGTCCTGTGCGATGCAGCAAACATTCATCAGGGAAACGGCAATGCAAATCGC